>NZ_CBFHNB010000004.1:0-60374 GCF_965657105.1 Puniceispirillum sp. (SeqCode) | reverse complement strand
TTTTCCCGCTGCCAGTGTTTTTTTGAGCAACATCAACAGAACAGTTTCCATATCCGTCTGGGTAAGGTGATAAAAATCGATTTTACTCATTCGGCGCCATACCCGATGCCTTTACTCTTTCAATGCTTCGCTTTTAACCATCATTTGTCGTGATATGTGCCGTTGTCCAATTATCAACAAGACGATTCAGCAACCGGACACCAAAGCCAGTACCACCTTTTGGCACCGTTGCTGTGGCCTTGTCCGACCATGCTTTGCCAGCAATATCAAGATGCGCCCATGGGGTTTTAGTCACAAACCGCTCAAGAAAACAGGCCGCCGTGATCGAACCACCATAAGGACCACCAATATTCTTCATGTCCGCAATGTGGGATTTGAGCATCTTATCATAGGCTTTGCCCATTGGCAGACGCCACAACTTTTCTTCGGTTGCCATGCCAGCTTGGGTTAACTGTGCGGCCAATTCATCACTATTGCTGAACAGACCCCCATATTCCTTGCCAAGTGATACAATGATAGCGCCAGTCAGGGTCGCCAGATTAACCATCATTGCTGGTTCAAAGCGTGTTTCCGTATAATGTAATGCATCAGCCAGCACTAACCGGCCCTCAGCATCGGTGTTGATAACCTCAATCGTTTTACCAGACATTGCTGTGACCACATCCCCGGGACGTTGTGCATTGCCGTCAGGCATGTTCTCAACCAGGCCAATGACACCAACTACATTTCGTTTTACTTTACGTCCGGCAATAGCGGCCATAGCCCCCGTTACCGCAGCCGCGCCGCCCATATCCCATTTCATATCTTCCATGCCTTTGGCAGGCTTGAGCGAGATACCCCCTGTATCAAAGGTCACCCCTTTTCCGACAAGTGCTAGCGGGGCTTCATCTTTACCCCCACGCCAATTCATCACCACCATACGTGATTCTCGACGTGACCCCTGACCAACACCAAGTAGCGCTCCCATGCCGAGGGCTTCCATATCAGCTTCACCAAGAATCTCGACATCAAGCCCTAGGTCTGACAAGGATGCACAGCGATCAGCAAAAGCTTCTGGATAGAGTTTGTTAGCTGGCTCAAAAACCAGATCTCGCGCCAGCATTACCCCGTTAGCAAGCGCCTGACGGTCAACAAGATCACGATCATCTTCTGCAATAAATTCATTTGAAACAGTTAACTGAACTGATGCTTCGACACTATCCGTTTCGGTAAAATACTGTTCGAAATGATAGGCCGCCAATTCAACACCAAAGATAATATCAGCTGCCACTTCATCAGCAAGCTTATGAGCTGGAATCCAGCCCCGTTTTTGAGGTGTCGCCGCAAGTGCCGTAAATAAATTGCCGCCGACTGTCTCAGCATGAATTCCCGCCTTGATCATCTCACCAACACCAACAAGCAGATAAACACCTGCATCAAGATACAGGCTCAGGCTTGTGCCCTTTTTACCCGTGAATTGTGCACTTGCCATCTTAGCAATCAGCTGAGCTGCAACATCTTTATCTAGCTTTGGGATAAGCACACTATCTGTAGAGATAAGACATATGGTTACGCAATCCCCCTTGGGGGCATCGTTGGAAAAATTGAGCTTCAATTTACTGGTCATAAAAACCTCTTGTTCTGGCTAGGATCTGTTTGCACTGATGTTACGGCACCAATATTGGATAGATATCACATATCATTATAGAAACATCATCATTTTCGCATTTTTAGACTGTCATATTTTTTGCGTTTTATCTGGCGTATGTGGTATTGAGACTAAGAATGGGGAATTGCCTTATCATGCAGTTTAATATCTACATTTTCAACCAGCTGTTTCGTGCCACCTGTGTTATCTCAGTAGTGCTTATTGGCATCATGTGGTTGTTTCAGACGATAAAGTTGCTTGAACTTGTTGTGAATAAGGGCGCGCCCATTTTCGATTTTTTACTGATGTCGATAACCGTAATTCCACTTTGGTTTACCATCGCGCTTCCCATCGCTGGTTTTGTGGCGGTAAATTGGGTGTTTCATCGGATTCTTGCAGATCGTGAACTCACCGTAATGCAGGCTGTCGGCCTCAGCCCAGCTCAGCTTGCCAAAGCACCCATAGCTTTGGGAATATTATTAACCAGTATTCTGTATTTTAATTCGGTATATCTGTTGCCAACTTCATTTGGCACATACAAGGATCTCCAATTCAACCTTCGAAACGGCATACCCGTCATTCTTTTGCAGGATGGTGTGTTTACCGAAGTGGTGCCAGGACTTACGATGTTTATTGGCGCGCGTGGAGACAATGATGTTGTGAGCGATGTATTCATTCAAGACACGCGAACGGCTGATAAAACAATTATCCTGACTGCCGAAAATGGAAAATTCGTGGGGAAAGACTACCGCCCAACATTAATTCTGGGAAATGGTCAACGATCAGAAGTGAACAGTGACGACGAGTCAGGTGCTTTACTTTTATTTGAAACGCATTCGCTTTCACTTGTCACAAACGAGAAAAAGCCAAGTGAACGCGTCGCAAACGACATGAATGAGGATAGCATAAGCAATTTGCTTGATGCCAAAAAATCACCATATGCGGATTACGCATTTCAGAGAATAGCCGAAGGACATTACCGCATAGCCTCGCCCCTTCTAGCATTGGCGCTCATTATGACGGTAGTTGCCATTACATTGCATGGCCAGTTACGGCGGGATCTCTGGTTGCGGCGATCTTTGATAAATATCAGTTGCTGCCTTGGCCTTATTGTTGCGCTAATCCTTGCCCGAAGCTGGACAATTACAATGCCTCACTTGTGGATTTTGATTCATATTGTTTCCACATTGCCTATTCTGATTTGCGGCATTGCATTAGTTAGACCAATGAAATTTGCAAGAAATGTGTAAAGCATGAATCCGTTCTTTATATTTGGCACATTATTTCGCTATTTCGCCTTTTACTACACGAAATGGATATTGCTGTGTCTTTTTGGACTCACCGTCATTATTAGCGTTATCCAGAGCGTCGAACTTATGCGCCAGAAAAGCGTCAATAAAACCGGTGCCGAAGAGATCAGCGTATCTGTGCTGGCAATGCTCAACTTACCAAATATTATTGAGGTGATTTTGCCATTTGCAGTGCTTATTGGAACAATGCTGTGCTTTCACGCTTGGAACAAATCAAATGAATTTGTTGTAACCAGGGGTTTTGGACAATCTATCTGGATGTCATTGAGCCCCGTTTTAGTGTCGGCACTAGCCATTGGGATTCTGTTCGTTATGGTGATAAACCCGATTGGCGCGGTGACGTCTAAAAGATATGATAGCCAGATGGCCACCCTTAACGGTGATATTTCAAATAATTTAACAATATCTGAAAGTGGTATCTGGCTTCGTGACATGCAGGATGATGTGAAAATCATTATCAATGGCGATGCGCTGGATATGAAAACAGCGCAAATAAGCAATCCAACAATATATAGTTTTGTAAATGGGTTTGAGCTGCATTGGCGCGTTCAGGCTCAGTCAATACAACTGACTCAGATGGGATGGGAGGTTGTTGACGGTATTAAATGGGACAATGATGGTTTAAAGAACGAACTTGGGACATTCATCATCCCAACCAATCTGGAAGCTGTTGACCTCACACGTTCAGGTCAATCTCCCTATTCGATCTCCATATATGCGCTTCCGCATTTTATTACAGTTCTTGAACGAGCTGGTTTGCCAACAATCAACCACGAAATACATTTTAATAAAATATTGGCATTTCCATTTTTATTGGTTGGCATTTCAATGATTGCAGCACGTATCACCGTTCGTTCAATAAACCGTGGACGACAAATGAAATTAGTTATCAAGGGTCTCTCTATAGCAACATGTATTTTTATCTTTAGCTATCTGATGCATGTCATGGGCACATCGCTGACTGTGCCAGCATTAGTGGCTGGCTGGACACCAGCAATTGCTGTATTGCTTATTGGCTCAATCATGTTGGCACGACTTGACGAAAATTGACTGGAAAATGTGATGAAACAATATTCATTATTCCGAATCTTTACCGTATCCATAATGTTCATTGGCATGATGGTTTTTGGAGGGCTCAATGCTTTTGCAAATATTAAAATAGTTGCAAAGGTAGATGGGAAACCGATTACCAACTATGATGTTGATCAACGTGTTTCGTTTTTGAAAGCCGTAACAAATCTCCCAGAGACCGAGAATATCGAAAAGCAAATTCGTAAAGATGCTTTGCAGATGCTTGTCGATGATGCCTTAAAGATGCAAGCGGCCCTATCGATAAACCCTCAGGTAAGACAACAGGCTAACGGGCCAGCTGCCGATTTGATTAACCAGTCATTTGCATCAGACAGCGAGTCAGGGTCAGCGGCTCTAAGACGCCTTAATCTGAATTATGACGCGGTAAAAACGAAATTTGCTACTGACCTTATATGGAGTGGCTATTTACAAGATAAATTTGCTGACAAATTCGCAGAAATAAACGAAAAAATTGAGCTTGAGCTTGAACGTATTACAGCTGACGCGTCACAGCCACAGGTAAATATTAGTGAAATTGTTCTTGCGCCGGAACCAAATCGTCCTTTGGCGGCGACAATGACACTGGCCACTGAAATGGTAAGTGCTATTAAAAAGGGAGCTGATTTTAACGCCATTGCCCAGCAATATTCTGCCGCAGGCACAGCACAACAAGGCGGGCGTTTAGGATGGGTTTTACTAGAACGCCTTCCAGAAAAACTTCAAACCATGATCGCCCCGCTTAATATTGGCGGCGTTAGCGATCCAATACAGCTGGATGGCGCGGTTTATATTTTCAAAAAAACCGGTGATCGTAAAGATGGCGCAAATGATATCTCACAGTCACGTATATGGCTTGTTCGCGCTATTCTGCCTGTAAATGCAGATGCCACAAAGCCCGACAGATTGGAAGCTGCCGCTCGGCTAGGGCGTGATGTCACAGACATCCGGGACTGTGATGCTATGGCTGCACTACATCAAGAATATGGATCAGGTGCCGCGCCTAGGTTGGACGACCTTCGTCTTGGCGAGCTTGCCCCGCAAATGCAAAATTTGGTTAAAAAGCTGAATGTTGGCGAGCCTAGCGAAGCCTTGTCTTTCAGCGAGGGTGTTGCATCATTTATGGTATGTAAACGTCTCAAACCTGAATTGAATTTGCCAACGCGTGAAGACATCTATCGTGGTCAGTTCAACCGCCTTTTTGGATCATTAAGCGAGCGTTACCTGCTGCGACTTCGGCGTAAAGCATCAATCGAGTTTATAGACTGAGGCTTTGTAGTGGCACAAAAACCAATCATTGTAACGCCTGGAGATCCTGCAGGTATTGGTGCGGAAATTGCGCTAAAAGCATGGCAAAATGGATGTAATGATTTTGTTATTTTGGACGATGTTCCAAGGCTTGAAACTCTTGCCCGCACCCTCGGCATAGAGATACCGATTATCTCTATCTCACAATTTGATGCCTTTAATCCCGATTGTGGTGCGCTGCAGGTAATGCCGGTTTCATGGACTGTCTCACCTCAAGCTGGCAAGCCTGATATAGCTAATGCACCCGTGATTATCCAAGCCATCAAGGATGCCGTCGCTTATGTGCAGGCAGGGCAAGCCGCCGCAATGGTGACTAACCCGATTGCCAAAGCAACCTTGTATGAAGCTGGCTTTACCTATCCCGGCCATACAGAATTTCTTGGCAGCCTATCCTCGCTGGATAAAGGGGCGCCTTTAATGATGCTTGCCTGTGATCAATTACGCGTTATCCCGCTGACCATTCATATCCCGCTGACCGCGGTCGCCCCTACAATCACCAGCGCAATGATTATCGATGCGTGCCGCCTGATAGCGAAAAGTCTGCATAGGTTTGAAGGTATCAAAGACCCACATATAGCGGTGTGTGGACTCAACCCTCATGCAGGTGAGCAAGGCTCTATAGGCCAAGAAGATGAAAAAATCATAGCCCCGGCCATTGCTAAGCTACGCGCCGAAAACATCAATGTGACGGGTCCCCATTCAGCTGATACTTTATTCCATGCCGAAGCCAGAGCCACATATGATGCTGTTTTAGGCATGTATCATGATCAGGTTCTTATACCTATAAAAACAATCGATTTTTATGGGGGCGTGAACATTACACTTGGTCTTGATTTCATTCGGACATCACCCGATCACGGAACCGGTTTTGATATCGCTGGCAAAGGCATCGCCCGTCCAGACAGCCTAATTGCCGCGCTCAAGCGGGCACGTCATATGGCATCAAGTCAGGCAACAAATAATGCGCGATAAATCTGCCACACAACTGCCAGATCGAGCTGATATAGACGCCAGTAATAGTGAAATAGATGCTTTGCCATCCTTACGTGACCTTGTTGGCGCGATGGATATGCGTGCGCGTAAATCTCTTGGGCAAAACTTTTTATTTGATCTCAATTTAACGCGACGCATTGCACGGTCTGCGGCCCCACTTACAGGCACAACAATAGAAATTGGCCCAGGCCCAGGTGGATTAACACGCGCGCTACTGCTTGAAGGTGCGATCAAGGTCATAGCTATCGAAAAGGATTGGCGGGCCCCAGATGTTCTGGCTTCACTATTATCTGCGTCCAGAGGACGACTCGAACTGACCGAGGCTGATGCAATGGATTTTCCGATCTGGGATCTTGAGCCAGCACCACGGCGTATCATTGCCAATTTACCATATAATATTGCCACAACCTTGCTGATCCGCTGGCTAGAGCATGCCGCAGACTTTGTATCCATGACATTAATGTTCCAACGCGAGGTCGCTTTGCGTATCACAGCTAAACCCGGCGATAGTGCCTATGGTCGGTTAAGCGTACTTGCCGGATGGTTAGCCGATGCCGAAATCTTGTTCGACATTCCCCCCGAAGCGTTTGTGCCTGCGCCAAAAATAACATCGTCTGTTGTCCAAATTATACCGCTTGCTGCGCCTCGTTTTCCCTGTAGCCAAGAACATCTTGAAGATGTGACGCGGCATGCCTTTGGCCAAAGGCGCAAAATGCTACGAAGTTCTTTGAAAAAAATTGGCGGCGAAGCTTTACTTTTGGCAGCTGATATTGACCCAGAAACACGTCCACAAGACCTTGATATAGCGTCATTTTGCAAGCTTGCCGAGCTACATGAAACCAAAGCCTTCAGTTAAATAACGCTTAGCCTTGTTAAATTTCGCTTCGAAGTTCTTTGACAAAATCAGTCAAGCCGATCTGACGATCACGTTTTAGTCTTTCGGCTACCATGATGGCCTTAATATCACTGATCGCTTTATCAACATCTTCGTTAACTATAATATAGTCATATTCACGATAGTGGCTAATTTCATCTGCCGCCTTTGACATACGTTTGGCGACCACGTCTGCACTATCTTGAGCGCGATTTAACAGGCGTTTTTCCAAATCTTGGGTTGATGGTGGCAGAATGAAAACTGATACAAGGTCATCTCGGCTTTTATCGGCAATTTGTTGGGTGCCTTGCCAGTCAATATCAAATAGAATATCGCGCCCTTCACTCAAGGCATGCATCACCGGTGCGACTGGCGTGGCATAATAGTGATCAAAGACGTTGGCATGTTCTAAAAATTCACCACGGTTGGCCATTAAGTGAAATGTTTCGTCCTCGACAAAATAATAGTCCTTTCCCTCAACCTCACCAGGTCTCCGTGGTCGTGTCGTGGCTGAAACGGACATATATAGGCCATTTTCGTCTTCGATCAGACGTCGTGCAATTGTGGTTTTACCAGCACCTGATGGAGATGAAAGAACTAGCATAAAGCCGCGACGACCTATGATGTTAGATTGCATCTTTGATTTTTCAATTTTGGCCATAATAATGTCCTGATCTATCGCTCTATTTTTTTGCCGCGCGCTGAATCTGTCTGAATAATCTTACATTCCGGTTATGCGCGTCTAGTGTTTTTGCAAATCGCAACCCACCTTTGCCGTCTGAAACAAAATACAAATAATCACTATCTGCCGGATTTAATGCCGCAAGTATCGACTCACGGCTTGGATTGGCAATCGGTGTTTTTGGCAAGCCTTTTATAACATATGTATTCCACGGGGTCTTTTGTTTCAAATCCGCCTTGGTGATCACCCTACTCATTTCGATTTCTGGATTGGTGTCATAAACAACCGTTGGGTCGGACTGTAGCCGCATGCCTTTTTTGAGCCGGTTCACCAGAACCGAAGCCACCATCCGCCGTTCACTAGCGATGCTCGATTCCTTTTCGATGATAGATGCCATAATCACGGCATCTTGTACTCGTTTATAAGGTAAATCATCAGCACGCGATGCCCAGGCTTCGGCTATTGTGATGGCCATCACATCCTGCATACGCGCAATAAGTGCCGCGCGTTTTGTATTATGTGTGAAAAAATAAGTTTCGGGTAATAAACTACCTTCATCGGGAATTTTGTCGATCGTACCCGATAGATGACCCATCGCCATGATCTGGGCAACCACTTCAGATGAACGCAGCCCTTCAACAACTGTGATGCGTCTTTGATAACTTCGTCCTGAATGCAGAATATCCATCACTTCGTTCAGGCTTGATGCGGCAGGAAGCAGATATTCACCTGCTTTGGGTACAAATTGGTCCCCAGCCATGATACGAGCAGCATCATAATGATAGGTTTGATGAATCACCCCCGCGCTTTTCAGTCGATAGCGCAAAGTTGCATGTCCGTTGCCAGCTTCAACGATAAATATAACATCTTCTGAATGCGGTCCCGGGGCGTCAAGAACCTGAGTGCGCCAGGCCCATAATCCACCAGTCGTAATTGTAAGGATGATAACGCCAACAACAACCGACCAGATTAGCCAACGGATCGGTGTCGGCATGATTAGGTAACCTGACCCATGATAAGCGACGCATTTGTACCGCCAAATCCAAACGAATTCGACATAGCATTTCGCACAGTACGTTTTTTGGATGTCAGTGGCACAAGGTCAAAATCTGCGACAGCATCTTCGGCGTCGTTGAGATTCAAAGTTGGCGGCACCTCGCCGGTTTGCACGGCTTTAAGCGAGAAAATCGCTTCAATGGCACCCGCGGCCCCAAGCAAATGGCCGGTCGCGCTTTTGGTTGATGACATTGAAATATCCTTGACAGCATCACCAAGCAGACGCGCAACGGCGCGCGCCTCAATAACGTCACCAAGCGGTGTAGATGTTCCGTGGGCATTCACATAGTCAATATCGTCAGGTGAAAGCTCGGCACGCTTTAACGCGGCCTGCATGGCGCGGAAACCGCCATCACCATCATCTGCAGGCGCCGTAATATGATGCGCATCACCCGAAAGACCATAGCCTTTGATTTCACCATATATAGTCGCGCCGCGTGCTTTGGCGTGTTCCAGTTCTTCTAGAACAACTACACCGGCACCCTCACCCATCACAAATCCATCACGACCTTTGTCCCACGGGCGTGAACCGAGTTCAGGTGTATCATTATAGCTTGTAGATAATGCACGGGCGGCGGCAAAACCAGCCATACCAATCCGGCATACTGCGGCTTCTGCACCACCTGCAACCATAACGTCAGCATCATCAAGCATGACCATTCGTGCTGCATCACCAATGGCATGCGCACCAGTTGAACAGGCCGTTACGACCGCATGGTTAGGACCACGAAATCCGTATCGTATTGAAACAAAACCAGAAATAAGATTAATTAAAGCTGATGGAATAAAGAACGGACTGATACGCCGAGGTCCCTTTTCATGCATCAACTGATTTGTTTTAACAATCGAGTCTAGGCCACCAATGCCTGACCCAATCATCACGCCGGTGCGGTTCTGATCCTCACGGTCTTCAGGCATCCATCCCGAATTTTCAACCGCTTCAATCGCTGCAACCAGTCCCAGCTGGATGAAACGGTCTTGTTTACGCTGATCACGAGGATCAACGAAATCATCCATTTGCAATCCGCCTGCAACGCCTGCTCCGGGCACTTGGCCTGCAATCTGACAAGATATATCTGACACATCAAAATTAGTGATGCGTGATATTCCGCTGTTTCCGGCAATAATATTAGACCAATTATGGTCAACACCAACACCTAGCGGTGTAACCATTCCCATTCCAGTAACAACAACGCGACGCAAACTGTCCTCCGGATCTGTTTAGGCGGTAATACGTAGCCCTATATAGACAGGGCTACGTTAAACATTCTTGCATTCTAAATTTAGGATGC
The DNA here is from genome assembly GCF_965657105.1 of Puniceispirillum sp. (SeqCode). NCBI lineage: Bacteria > Pseudomonadati > Pseudomonadota > Alphaproteobacteria > Puniceispirillales (SeqCode) > Puniceispirillaceae (SeqCode) > Puniceispirillum (SeqCode) > Puniceispirillum sp. (SeqCode). The sequence goes on along the minus strand of NZ_CBFHNB010000004.1, from coordinate 50,164 downwards.
GCTCTCTTCCAAGAATGACACAGCGTCTTTCACAGTGAGAATTTTTTCTGCAGCATCATCTGGAATTTCGACACCAAATTCTTCTTCAAATGCCATTACCAATTCCACTGTATCCAGGCTATCTGCGCCAAGATCATCGATGAAGCTTGCGCCCTCAACGACCTTATCTGCATCTACACCAAGATGTTCAACTACGATGTTCTTAACACGATCTGCGATATCGCTCATATTGTGCCCCTTTAAGAAGGTTGATTCTTGCCGATTAAACGACTCAGAAATTTAAAATTGGGCGGCAATTACCATAAATTTTTGTCTTGTGCCACCCCTTACAAGCTTTAAAAATCAGCTTTTGTGTATTTTAATGTTCATAACATGCCATGTCAGTGACGATCTATTGAAATAAATTCATGTGATATAAGGTCATGTCTATATTAGGCACATCCGCCTTTACAGCATTGCCATACCACCATTCACATGCATCGTTGCACCTGTAATGTAAGCGGCCTCATCGCTGGCTAAAAATACAACGGTTGCCGCGATTTCTTCAGGATTTCCAAGCCGGTTTGCCGGCACGCGCGTCAAAAGACTTTCCTTTTGGGCATCATCGAGCACATCAGTCATCGGTGTCGCGATAAATCCAGGCGCCACCACATTCACGGTGATACCGCGACTGGCCACTTCCTGCGCCAGAGATTTGCTATAGCCGATCATACCTGCTTTGGATGCCGCATAATTGGTTTGCCCGGGATTACCCGTGACACCAACAACCGATGAAATAGAAATAATGCGACCTGACCGCGCTTTCATCATGCTTCGCAGAGACGCGCGGCATAAAGCCATTGTTGATGTCATATTGACTTCAAGAACACTGTCCCAATCTTCATCATTCATCCGCATAGCCAGACCATCACGGGTAATGCCAGCATTATTGACCAGAATGGAAATGGGGCCAGCAAGTGCAGTTGCAGCATCAATCAAACCAGCCACAGCCTCTCGATCAGATAAGTTCGCCGTGCACACATGAGCACGGTCACCAAGTGACGCTTTCAAAGCTTCCAGTGCCGTAGAACGCGTGCCATGAAGCACAACTATTGCCCCTTGCTTGTGTAACGCTGTTGCTATAGCCGCGCCGATACCGCCACTGGCACCAGTGATCAGGGCAACTTTACCAGTTAGATCGAACATTTGCTATTCTCCCGTTGATATATTTTCAATACTGCAGTCTTAAAAAAGCTTTGATTTCAGTCTGTTCTAAAATTGTGACAACACCTTGTCCAGATCATCCGTGCCATCAAGGTTGGCAATGCTGACATCTTCCAATGTACGCTTCACCAGACCTGACAACACTTTGCCGGTGCCAAGCTCGATAAAATGTGTGATCTCAGATTGTCCCAGCATCATCAACGTCTCACGCCAGCGCACACGACTACAAATTTGGGTTATAAGATTCGCCCGCAACATATCGGCATCCGTTTCAGCGGCGGCACTAACATTACATATTACAGGTACAATCGCATCAGACATAGACACAGCGCCAAGGGCAGACTGCATGGCGTCAGCGGCAGGTGCCATCAGATCACAATGAAAAGGCGCGCTGACTGGCAATTTGATAGCGCGTCGAATGCCTGCATTCTTGGCAATCTCGATCGCGGCATCAACAGCGTCTGTCATACCACTAATGACAATCTGGCCTGGCGCATTATCATTTGCAATCTGCACAAGCCCTTTGGCTGATGCATCAGCCAGAATGGTATCAATCTGCGCTTCATCTGCACCTAATATCGCGGCCATAGCCCCGTCACCATCAGCAACCGCCGCCTGCATGGCATCGCCTCGCTGACGCAAAAGGCGGGCAGCATCAGCAATGCCAAGGCTACCTGCCGCCGCAAGTGCTGCATATTCGCCCAATGAGTGACCAGCAACATATGTGGCCGCCATCGTCACAGGCTTGCCAATTTCAGCTTCTAACACGCGCACCGCCGCCATTGACGCCGCAAATAAGGCTGGCTGAGCGTTTCGTGTCAAACGCAGATCATCTTCGGGACCATTTTGCATAAGTGCGAACAGATCCTCACTTAGCGCATCATTCACCTCTTCAAACAGATGCCGTGCTACGTCATGCGATGCAGCAAGTTGACGACCCATACCAACAGCTTGCGCCCCTTGACCCGGAAATAAAAACGCCATCTTGGTTGTAGTCATATGTCCCTCACAATATGCATAGTAACGTGATAAATTCTGTCATAAGTAGCAGACAGGTGCCGTTATGTCATCTGGACACATCATATATGGCTGAAACGCTTGCATATACCTGATATTTGTGTATGGTGCGGCTAAAGTTGTTGAGTACAAATTTATCACCAGCTTTGAAAATCTTTGTAATCCTTGCCGGGAAACCGGTTGGTCTGTTCATAAATCGATGTTCAGACAACGAGCCAGAAGGAGTTATCATGCGCTTGTATGAAAGCGTGTTTATTGCACGTCAGGATGTTTCGTCTACCCAGGTTGAAGCCATGGCCGACGAATTTGCCGGAATTATCACATCCACCGGCGGTTCAATTAAAAAACGCGAATATTGGGGTCTTCGCACCCTTGCTTACCGGATCAAAAAGAACCGGAAAGGTCATTATGTCATGTTCAATATGGAGACTGACAGTGAAACGCTAAAGGAATATGAGCGTATCATGGGTCTCAATGAAGATGTTTTGCGTTTCATGAATATTCGTATTGAAGAAGTTGATGAAGCTCCATCAATCATGATGCAGTCCAAATCAGAGCGCCCATCACGTGGACCGCGTGATGATGATCGCCGCGACGATCGCCCTAGAAGCGACGACAAACCCGAAACATCCCATGCCGATGCCAGTGCTGGTGATAGCACCGAAGCTACCGAAAAAGAGGAGGCATAAATGACCCAGCTAGAAATCAAGCGCGAAGCCCTTCGCAAGCCATTTAATCGCCGCCGCAAGTCTTGCCCATTTTCTGGCGCTAACGCGCCAAAGATTGACTATAAAGACACCAAGCTTCTGGCACGCTACACGTCAGAGCGCGGTAAAATCATTCCTTCACGTATTTCGGCTGTATCTGCGATTAAGCAGCGCGAACTGGCAACCGCAATTAAGCGCTCGCGCTTTTTGGCACTTATGCCTTACGTCTTGTCATAGAAGCATCCATTCGATTTTAGGAGATACGATATGCAAATCATTTTGCTAGAACGCGTGGAAAAACTTGGACAGATGGGTGATCTTGTCACCGTCAAGCCAGGCTATGCACGCAACTTTCTGTTACCACAAGGCAAAGCGCTACGTGCCAACAAATCCAACCGCGAGCGGTTTGAAACCGAACGCGCCCAGCGTGAAGCTGATAACCTGTCACGCCGTAGTGAAGCCGAGACCGAAGCTGGTAAAATGGCTGGTCTGGCTGTCAATATGGTACGTGCGGCCTCTGAAATGGGTCAGTTATTTGGTTCAGTGACATCGCGTGATATTGCCGAAGCTGTTAGCGAAGCTGGTTTTACCATTACCCGTTCACAGGTTGTCATGGACAAGTCAATTAAGACCCTTGGCCTGACCGACACACGCATCCGGCTTCATCCAGAAGTGCATGTTGATATTATTGTCAATATCGCGCGCTCGCTTGAAGAAGCCGAAACCCAGCTGAAAACGGGGGTTGCCGTTACCGGTGGTGTTCAGGATATTGACGATGAAGTTGACAACATCAATGTTGCTGTTGCGGCTGTCGAAGCTGTTGAAGAAGCCGCGTCAACCGAAGCTGAAGCTAGCGAAGCTGACGCCGAAAGCGCTGAAGCTGACGTATCTACAGATACAGACGAGTCATCCAAAGACGCTTAAAACCACATTTTAATATCTATCAAAGCCGGAGCCTGTCTCCGGCTTTTTTCTGTTCTGTTTTCATCTAAAAACAGACTTATCCCCAACTTCCCCACAAATAACATAGCAACTTTGCGCAGAAACTTTGCTATGGATAGATCATGGCTGAAGAACAAACCAACATAAAACCCTTTCCGACCGGCGCAACAAATACTGGTGCAACGCGGCAAATGCCGCATAATTTGCCAGCCGAACAAAATCTGCTTGGCGCGTTGTTGCTTGATAACAATGTGATGGAGCGTATTGACGACCGTCTGCGCGCCGAACATTTCTATGACCCCCTTCATGGGCGTATTTTCCAAACAATCATGCGGATGATCGAACGTGGGCAACTGGCGAATCCAGTAACGCTGAAAAGCTTTTTCACCGGCAGTGATGATTTCCCGGATTCGGACGCCCAGAATTACCTTACAGATCTTGCCGATGGCGTTATCAGCATCAGTCAGGCACCCGATTATGCCCATACCATCCATGAGGCACATCTGCGCCGTGAATTGATCTTGATCAGCGATCAGGTCATTACCGATGCGATCCAGCCCGAAGTCGATACCCCGGCATCAACCCAGATTGAAACAGCCGAAGCGCATTTGTTCCGTCTTGCTGAAAATGATACAGCCAGCACCGGATTACGCGGATTTGATACCATTATCGCTGCCAGTGTTAATCAGGCTGATCTTGCGCGCAAAAATGATGGGCATCTATCGGGTGCCAGCACTGGTTTAACCGATCTGAACAATCTTTTAGGTGGTTTACAGCGGTCAGATCTGATCATTCTGGCTGGTCGTCCCGCGATGGGTAAAACCGCACTGGCTACGAATATCGCCTTTCATGCCGCAACGACAACAAAGACAGGTGAAGCCGCCAGTCCGGTTGCCTTTTTCTCACTTGAAATGGCTGCTGAACAGCTTGGCACACGTATCTTGAGCGAGCGCGCAAGGGTTGACTCAGAAAGCATCCGGCGCGGCAAGCTGGACTCGCAGGAATTTGACCAGCTGGTAACTGCCAGCACTGCCATCTCATCGGCACCATTCTATATTGATGATACGCCTGCCCTTTCGGTATCCCAGCTTGCCAGCCGCGCGCGTCGGCTGAAACGCACGTCTGGGCTTGGGGTTATCGTGGTTGACTATCTACAGCTTCTCACCGCTCAGCTTGGCGTTCGATCTGAAAACCGGGTACAGGAAATCTCCAATATCAGCCGTACATTAAAGGCAATAGCCAAAGAACTTGATGTGCCTGTGCTGGCGTTGTCACAGTTATCACGTGCTGTTGAAATGCGTGAAGATAAGCGCCCTAACCTGTCTGACTTGCGCGAATCTGGATCGATTGAACAGGATGCCGATGTGGTGATGTTTGTTTATCGTGAAGAATATTACCTTAACAAACGTGAACCTGAACAAAAAATGGAAGAGTCGGTTGATACCTTCAATATCCGCCATGCTGACTGGTTAAGCAAAATGCAGAGCGCCGAAAATAAGGCCGAAATCATTGTCGCCAAGCAAAGGCATGGCCCTACAGGTTCGGTGAATGTGCATTTCGAAAAGCGCTTTACCCATTTTACTGACCTGACCGAAAGCACTCATCTACCAGAGGGTTTTTAAAGCATGTCCACAGGTGATGAAGATGTGCTTGCGGCATTTGGCGCGGCAGATAACCGTATTGACATTGATCTTGGCGCTATCGCCCATAACTGGCTTTATCTGGACAGTTTATCCCCCAAAAGCACGATAACAGCCGCCATGGTCAAGGCGAATGGCTACGGGCTGGGCGCCAATCATGTTGGTGCGGCGCTCTATAAGGCTGGATGCCGCCAATTCTTTGTCGCCAACCTTGACGAAGCGGCGGCATTTCGCAATCATCTGGACAATATCAACATAACTGACGCCCAGATCATGGTACTGCATGGATGCCATCGCGGTCAGGAACATGACATGCGCGCTTACCGGCTGACACCTGTTTTAAATGATCTTGAACAAGTGAGTCGCTGGCGCCTATTTGCACAGAATGCCAATGAAACCTATCCAGCTATGTTGCACTTGGATACCGGCATGACACGGCTTGGGTTTGATCCCGATCAGACTGACTGGCTGATTGAAAATAAACAGGCTTTGAATGGCCTTGAGATCACATATATCATGAGCCACCTGATTTCAGGTGAAATCAGCGACGATCCTGCTAATTTCACCCAGAAAACACTTTTTGACGAACACCGTAGCTTTTTTGGCGGCATCAAAGCCAGCCTTGCTAATAGTGGTGGCATTTTTCTAGGTACGGATTTTCATTATCAAATGACCCGACCTGGCATAGCCATTTATGGCGTTCATCCCTGCGGTAAAGACCACGCCATCGCTGACCCAAACGGCTTAAAATCATGCGTAACCTGGCATGGGCGTATTATTCAGGTGCGCACTGCCCCAAAAGGCGCAACAGTTGGTTATGGTGGCACGCATCGCCTATCCCGACCATCACGCATAGCAACCGTGGGTGTTGGTTATGCCGACGGCTATCAACGCAGCCTAAGCAACAAGGCTTTTGTAAATATTCTTGGGCATCTTGCACCAGTTATTGGCCGCGTATCTATGGATAGCATCACGATTGATGTTACGGACATCCCGCCCAATATCATGCTGAAAGCCGAAACCGCCGCGTTACTTAGCGATTTATACAGCATCGAAGATATGGCAAATCATGCCAGCACAATTCCTTATGAGATGTTGACAGGCATTAGCCATCGTGGGATCAGACGCTATATTTAGATTACCTATAGCCAAAAAGTGCAAATATTGTCATAAATGATACTGCTAAATATTCGGCGCAACGATCTATCAAGGTGACACAATATGACTGGATTTGTGCGAAATATAGGTCGCGCCGTGCTGAATTTTTTGGCATCTCTTGGCCGCATATCCTTGTTCACCCTAGCGGCCATACGATGGACATTTTTTCCACCCTATTATTGGCAGCAATTATGGCGGCAAATGCTTGATATAGGGTATTATTCTTTACCCGTTGTTGGTTTGACAACGCTGTTTTCAGGCATGGTGCTTGCGCTACAATCATATACCGGATTTGCACGATTTTCAGCCGAAGATACGGTTGCAACTGTTGTGGTTCTGTCTGTCACGCGTGAGTTAGGTCCGGTCTTGGCTGGATTAATGGTTGCTGGACGGATCGGCGCGTCAATGGCCGCCGAAATTGGTACCATGCGCGTTACGGATCAAATTGATGCGCTCGATACGCTTTCCACCCGTCCTATGCAATATCTGGTTGCCCCTCGCATTATGGCAGGAACGTTATGCCTGCCATTTTTGGTTTTGATTGGCGATATTATTGGCGTATTTGGCGGTTATATCGTTGGGGTTTACAGGCTAGGCTTTAACCCATCGATTTATTTATCGCGAACCTTAGAATATTTGGAAATTTCCGATATCACCCTTGGCTTGGTCAAAGCTGCTGTTTTTGGTTTTCTAATTGCCCTGATGGGTTGTTATCATGGTTATCATTCAGGGCGCGGTGCCGAAGGCGTAGGTCGCGCCACGACGAATGCGGTTGTGTCATCGTCAATCCTGATTTTGATCGCCAATTATCTTGTTACAGCCTTGTATTTTGGAGTCTAGATGATGCCGACACCCAAAATTGAACTTGCAGGCGTCACTAAGTCATTTGACGGTAAACAGATTTTACGTAGCATCGATATTTCGGTCGATGCCGAAGAATCACTTTGTATCATTGGCACCTCGGGATGTGGCAAATCGGTATCTTTAAAATGTTTGCTGGGGCTAATTGTGGCCGATGGGGGATCGATCAAGATTGATGGCCAGGAAATATTAGGTGCAAACCGTAAAAAGCTTGAAGCCGTAAGGCGGCGCTTTGGCATGACCTTTCAGTTTGGTGCGTTATTTGATTCCTTGCCGATATGGCAAAACGTAACCTTTCGTTTGGTTCAAAGTCAGAAAATGGCGCGCGATGAGGCACGGCAAATCGCCAAAGATACCATTACCCAACTTGGCCTTGCGCCTGACGTCATTGATCAATATCCGGCTGAATTATCAGGGGGCATGCAAAAACGCGTAGCGCTGGCGCGCGCCATTGCCGACAAACCCGAAATTTTGCTTTTTGACGAGCCCACATCCGGACTTGATCCAATAACAGGCGGTGTGATTGACAGCCTGATTGTTGATGCCGTAAAGCGTCTGGGCGCGACTGCCATTACCATCAGTCATGACATGGCATCTGTGCGGCGGATCGCCGACAAGGTTGCGATGATCCATAATGGTGTCATTATCTGGAGCGGCCCGGTGGCCAAAATGGATGATAGCGGTGTTCCCGAAGTGCATCAATTTGTGCATGGGCTCGCTGATGGCCCACTGACAAGACCCAATCAAAAGGGACATAATTGATGGCACGTTCATCAGTCAGCTTTGTATGCCAGCAATGCGGCGCGACATCACCAAAATGGTCAGGCCGTTGCGACGATTGTGGGGCTTGGAACACGCTAGCCGAAGAACGCAACGAGACCCCGTCAGGGCCAGGCAAACGCAGTCAGGGGCGCCGCATATCGCTTGAAGCACTAGACCTTCCGCCCAACACGAAACCATTGCCGCGCCATCTGTCACATATTTCAGAATTTGACCGCGTGTCCGGAGGTGGGCTTGTACCTGGCTCGGCAACCTTGATTGGCGGTGATCCGGGTATTGGCAAATCAACCCTGTTATTACAGCTTGTCTGCAAGCTGGCATCTGGTGGCTTGAAAGCCGCCTATATTTCGGGAGAAGAATCAGCTGATCAGGTGCGCATGCGCGCACGGCGTCTTGGACTAAGCGATACCAATGTGCAATTAGCCACAGCCACTAATGCCAGTGATATCGCGGCGTCACTTGGCGGTGTTGATGGCCCTGATGTGATTGTCATTGACTCAATCCAGACAATGTATCTACCCACATTAGACTCGGCACCCGGAACAGTCTCGCAGGTGCGTGCAACGGCACAGGAACTCATACGGTCTGCAAAGCAGCAAGGTGCTGCCTTGTTGATTGTTGGGCATGTGACCAAGGATGGTGCCATTGCTGGCCCCCGTGTGCTTGAACATATGGTGGATTCGGTACTGTATTTTGAAGGTGATCGCTCGCATCATTTCCGCATTCTGCGCAGTGTAAAAAACCGGTTTGGTGCTACGGATGAAATTGGTGTCTTCGAAATGGTCGAATCCGGACTAGCCGAAGTGCCCAACCCATCCGAACTATTTCTGGCTGATCGCCGTGACGAAGTCACTGGTGCGGTTGTTTTTGCCGGTATCGAGGGAAGCCGGCCACTTCTGGTCGAAATTGAAGCGCTTGTTGCCCCTTCATCTTTGGCCTCACCCAGACGAAATGTGGTGGGATGGGACAGTAGCCGCCTTGCTATGCTGACAGCGGTTCTCGAAGCCCGATGCGGTGTTCCCTTGTCAGGCCGGGATATTTTTCTGAATGTAGCTGGCGGTATGAAAATATCCGAAACAGCCGCAGATTTGGCGGTGGCGGCGGCTTTGATCTCATCAGTAACAGGGCGACCTGCGCCTAAACGCACTGTGTTTTTTGGCGAAGTTGCTTTATCAGCAGAATTACGTCAAGTGGCACAGGCCGAATCACGTTTGAAAGAAGCGGCAAAGCTGGGTTTTGATAATGCAATCATGCCACGACCACGTAAAAAACTAACCACATCGTCAAAAATATCCGTTGCACAGCCATCTACATTAGCTGACCTGATTGACATTATGGGTGGAATGACATGATGTTATTGTCATTGAGTTACCTACTGCCATTTTGGGACCAAAAATGATTGATTTTTCTGTCCTTAATTTAGTCGATTATGCCATAGTTCTTGTCTTGGTCGTGTCAGCACTATTTTCAACCTTGCGTGGGATGACCCGCGAATTCCTTGGCATCGTTGGTTGGGTGATTTCGGTCTTTGTCGCCAAACTAAGCGCCCCTGCCCTTGAACCTTTAATAGCTGATATCATCAATATTGAAGGGCTGTCGGCAGCCTTATCATGGGCATTACCATTTTCGATTACCGTCATCGTATGGTTTGTGATTGCAAGCCTGATGTCACCTGGTCTGAAACGGGCGGGACTGGGCAGTCTTGATCGATGGCTTGGCGTTATTTTCGGGCTTGTAAGAGGCTATGTCATTGTCCTTATAGCCTATATGACGGCTGTCGTTGCTCTTGATGGTGAAAGCAAACTTCCTGATATTGTGACCGAGTCTTATAGCACGCCATTTATGCGCCAAAGCGTCCATAGCCTGTCAGGCGTGATGCCCGAAGAAATGCGCGACAATCTGCTGAAAAATGTGCCTCTAGACGATGGCACAGGCGACAAAGAACTTATTGATACTGACGAAGTCCCAATTTCTGATGCTCCATTATCTGATATCAGCGAAATGGCAAATGATAAACTCGATCTATTAGCTGACGAGGTCGAAAAGGTCGAATAAGCATCTTATGCACTATATCGGCTTCTTGACGACCAACAAGTTAAAGAGGATAACCTGACGCACAATATGAATGTGCGCGATAACAGGGAAAATTGCATGACTGGTGTTTCCACGAATCCATTCGACGATGACCATTTTCACGAAGAATGTGCAATTTTTGGCATATATGGCACCCCTGAATCGAGCGTTCATACAGCCCTTGGCCTTCATGCGCTTCAGCATCGCGGTCAAGAAGCATCAGGCATTGTCAGCTTTGACGGCAAAGATTTTCACGCTCATCGCGGTGTCGGCCATGTTGGTGAAAACTTTGATGCCAGTTCAGCTCCGATGCAGGCGCTAAAAGGCCATATCTCGATTGGGCATAATCGCTACTCGACAACCGGCCCATCTGAAGTGCGCAATATTCAGCCTTTCTCATCCGAGCTGGCTTTTGGTGGCTTTGCTTTGGCACATAATGGAAATTTAACCAACGCGGCACGTTTGCGCGCATCTCTTGTTGAAACAGGCAGCCTGTTCCAATCTTCCTCAGATACAGAAATCATCGTTCACCTTGTCGCACGGTCACATCAGCAAGGTGTCAGCAACCGATTGATTGATGCGCTGAAACAGATCGAAGGCGCCTATTCACTGGTGTGCATCGCCGATGATATGCTGATTGGCGTTCGTGACCCGCATGGTGTACGTCCGCTTGTACTGGGCAAACGTGATGACGCCTATGTGCTGTCATCTGAAACATGTGGGCTAGATATTGTTGGCGCCGAATTTATGCGTGATCTTTTGCCTGGCGAAATGGTTGTCATAGACAAAAAAGGCATTTCGTCAATGATGCCATTTCAAGAGCAGCCATCACGCTTCTGCATTTTTGAATATATCTATTTTGCCCGCCCCGACAGTATGCTTGAAGGGCGCGGCGTTTATAACGCACGCAAATCTATTGGCGCTGAACTGGCTACTGAGTCGCATATTGACGCTGATCTGGTTGTCCCCGTGCCTGATTCAGGCGTGCCTGCCGCAATTGGTTATGCGCAGGCGGCAAATATACCGTTCGAATTAGGCATCATCCGAAATCATTATATTGGCCGTACTTTTATCCAGCCAACACAGAAAGGCCGCACCGACTCGGTCAAGATGAAGCATAATGCGAACTCATCGGCGGTGGCGGGCAAACGTGTTATTCTGGTTGATGATTCTATCGTCCGGGGCACAACATCGCGTAAAATTGTTCTGATGATGCGCGCCGCTGGTGCCACAGAAGTGCATATGCGCATAGCCAGCCCACCAACAATTAACCCTTGCTTTTACGGCGTAGACACGCCGGATAAAGACCAGCTTATCGCCGCTCAGATGTCTGTTGATGATATAGCCACAGAAATTGGCGTTGATAGTCTCAGCTTTATCTCGATTGATGGCCTATATCGCGCCATGGGGGAAACGCGGCGCGACCCAGATAGTCCACAGTTTTGCGACGCCTGTTTCACGGGTGATTATCCAATCAAGCTGGCCACAGGCCTGTCGGCAAAGCGCGTTTCACATGGTGTGATTAACTAAATTCGTGAATAACTAAAGACGTAATTAACTAAATTCGTGATTAACTAGATTCAGGGATGATTACAAACCATGAGCAGTCAGGATCTTGATGGCAAGCTGATACTTGTAACAGGTGCAAGCCGAGGTATTGGGCGCGAAGTGGCGATCGCCGCCGCACAAGATGGTGCCGAGCTGATTATCACCGGTCGCACCATGGGTGCGCTGGAAGAAACTGACGATGCGATTAAATCAGCCGGAAGCAAAGCTACGATCGTTGAACTTGATATGGCTGACACCCCTGCTATTCCAAGACTAGCCAGTGCCATTCAAGGGCGTTGGGGACGTCTTGATGGTCTCGTTGCTAACGCTGGCATGATCGGACCTTTAACGCCTGTATCGCATCATGAAGAAAGCGTTTGGAATAACACCATTTTAATCAATCTGACCGCGCAATGGCATCTGATAAAGGCGATGGAACCTTTGCTTCTGCAAAGTGATACAGGACGTGCCATTCTTGTATCATCGGGGGCAGCAAGCAACCCGCGTGCTTTCTGGGGTGCCTATGCCGCGTCAAAAGCTGGTCTTGAAGCATTGGGCACGTGCTGGGCGGCAGAGACCGAACAAACAAATGTACGGGTGAACATGATCAATCCCGGCGCAACCGCAACACTTATGCGCGCTTCGGCCTTTCCTGGCGAAGATCCAAGCACGATCCCCGCACCTGAAGATATAGCCCCTGCTTTCGTCACGCTGCTCAGCCCGGCCTGCACATTGCATGGCAAAGTTGTCTCCGCCCGCGAGATGCTTGGCCTCTAAGAACCCCTTACATAGCTATTCACCGCATCCTGAAACGGAAGGGGTCAAGCGCATGTCGTATGTCACGCGACAATGATATTGGCATATCCGCAATGTCAGCCGCCAGCATATCACCAAGCAAAGGCGCAAAGGTCATGCCGCGCGCGCCCAGCGCCCCCAGACAATAAATACGATCCCCAAGATGCCCCATGATTGGGTTACGATCCGGCGTGCTGGCGCGCTGGCTCATGCGGCCTGTAAAACCACTCGTATCATTTGAAGCCGCTATCAATCCGGCCATACCATCAGGTAAAAGGTTCATATTATGAGCATGTCCCTGATCAGTGACAGTCATGGCGGCGGTGCGGTCAAATGTGGCACCAAGCTCGTGAATCCCATTATCTGCAGGCGTCAGATAGCCACCAAAGCTCAGGCCGGCTTGCAATGGCTGCACGGCTTTATTCGTGGGGATATGGCTAACCTGACCCGAGGTCACGTCAAGCGGAATACCGCTTTTATGCAGATGTGACAGAAGCTCGCTGATAGTGGCACCACCAGCCAGCACGACAGCGCTATAGATCACGCTCTTATCGCCATTAATGTGGAATGTCTGCGCATCCAGCTGGGTGATATCCGTGACCTTGGTTGCTAATGACAAGGACGCCCCCGCGGCAAGGCGCTCAACATATTTGACCGGATTGATGATGCGGCCATATTCATGCACAGCACCGCCAAGCGGCAGTGCTACACCAGACAAAGCAGACGCTTCATCGGCATCGACAAAACGCATCAGGCTATCTGGCCAGAATTGCCGCCTGAATTTATCTTGCCTAATGGCTTCGCGGTTTGGCCAATCCAGCGAAATCACATGGCGGGCAACACTGCAATCAAGTGCATCCGACAATCTGGCCGCAAAAGACAAACACATTGATGATAGCTGACTGGCAATATTGTGATCAACCGCCAGCCTTGGGCTTTGCACGGCCATGCGGTTACCAGATGCCCCGCTTGCCAGCTTTGGCGCACTCTCAAAAATAGTCGCGCTGATACCACGTCTGTTCAGGCCAGACGCAATTGATGCACCCGCTATACCACCACCAATAATAGCTACCTGTTTGATACCATCTACATGAGTGGCCAGAGGGGCAGCAAGCGGCTTTACCCCGGTGAGCATATGGCGTTTGCGGCCAAACCCTGGGCATTTTTCAACGCGAAACCCAGCCCCTTGAAGCGCGTCTCTTACGCCACTTGCCACCGTAAAGCTAGATAATGTTCCGCCTTGGCGCGTTAACCGGCCAACATGACCCAATATATTCTTATCCCACATAGCCATATTTTTTGCGGGACTGAACCCATCCAGAAACCAAGCATCAGCCCGAAAATCCATTTCAGCCAGTATATCTTCTGCCTGCCCATAAAGCAGATGTAGCCTTAGCCGACCATTTAGCAACGGCACCATATGCGTCCCCGGCCAGCGCGGTGGCATTGCTACACGTAACATTTCAGCATGCGATGCAACCTCGGTAAAGGGCGCATGCGCACGTGCAAGGTCATCCAGCCTAAGCGGGCACGCTTCGATTGAGATATAATCCAATTGCAATGTGGGAAACTTATTCATCTCGGCCATCACTGCCAGCAGATTTAACCCCGTACCAAACCCCGTTTCGGCAATAGTGAAATGCGATGCATCTTGCAACCGAAAGGGTAAATCATTTCCATTTAGAAATACGTGGCGGCTTTCAGCCAGCCCGCCTTCAGTCGAAAAATATACATCATCATAGTCATCGGCGCGCAGAATATTATCGCGCCAGCTCAGCGTCGCTTCGGCCAGTCGATAATCTGCACCATCATGCATATGTAGGTTTTCTACCATAGTGAACCAACGTGGTAATTGACGAAAAGCAATACTTCAAAATCGGCGTAACATTCGTGTTTTGAGTTAACTATTTATTATACATGATTGGATAAACTAACGGAACGTAACTAAAAAGAGGGCTAAAACATGCTTAATCGGTTTGCGTTATCCGTTTTTAAACAATTTGTGAATGTCGGCAATATCACAATTAGGATTGCAGATAAAAAACCTATTACATGCCATGGCAGGCTAGATGGACCCTCTGTGCTGGTCACATTGCGCTCCAATCGTATTTTTCGTGAAATCGTAATGCGTCCTGATCTGGCTATTGGCGAGGCTTATATGAATGGTGACCTTATCATCAAAAATGATGATCTGGATTCGTTGATGCTATTCTTAATGTCCAATCATAGACATTGGTTGAGACATTGGGCAGGACGCGCAAGCCTTGCCATTAGTAATCGGCTGGCTTTTCTGCGTCATCATAATCTAGTGCGGGTTTCAAAACGCAATGTCGCTCATCACTATGATCTCAAAGACACGCTATTTGACAGTTTTCTTGATCCTAGGCGGCAATATTCATGCGCCTATTTTGACGACAGCACGACAACAATCGAGCAGGCACAGATCAATAAACTGGCAAGAATTGCCGCTAAACTAAACATACAGCCAAATGATACTGTTCTGGATATCGGATGCGGCTGGGGTGGATTGGCACATGCGTTGATCGATTGTGTGCCGCAAACGCATGTAACAGGCATTACCCTATCCGAGCGCCAGCTTGATTTCGCCACTCAACAGCGTGACCGCAGTGGCAGACAGCACCAGCTTGACTTTCATTTACGTGACTATCGCCATCAAACGGGTACATTTGACCGCATTGTATCAGTTGGCATGCTTGAGCATGTAGGGCCTCGGAACTATGACACCTATTTCAACACAGTCAAAAAACTACTTAAACCCAAAGGAGTTGCCTTGATCCATTCGATTGGCGTTTATGCACAGCCACATCCTTGCAACCGCTGGCTGACAAAATATATTTTTCCTGGTGGGTATCTGCCCTCACTTGAACAGATGGTGAAAAGCATTACCAAACAGGGTTTGAAGATTATTGATGTCGAAATCATGCGTGACCATTATGCAGAAACCCTGCGCCATTGGCGCCTTCGATTCCGCAGTAACATTGATACGATCAGCACCGAATATGACGACAAATTCATTCGCATGTGGGAGTTTTATCTTGCCGGTTGTGAATATTTTTTTCGTGTGCAAGAAGGTATGGTATTTCAATTTCAGCTTGCGCACGATCATACAGCCGCACCGCTGGCGCGAAACTACATCACACATCAACAGAAAATATACCGAGACCTATTGTGCAAGACACCTCATTTTGGAAACAGAAACAGCTAAATGAAATGTCCACCCAAGAGTGGGAATCATTGTGTGATGGATGCGGAAAATGTTGCGTGTTAAAACTAGAGGATATTGATACTGGCGACGTCTATTATACTGATGTGGGTTGTAAATTGTTAAATTGTGAAACCTGTGCATGTAAAGATTATGGCAACCGCAAACAGATTGTTCCTGATTGTGTTATTCTAACACCAGATAATCTGGCTGATCTGAAATGGATGCCAAAAACATGCGCCTATAGGCTTGTCTATGAACATCAGGACCTGCCCGAATGGCACCCACTGGTAAGTGGTGATCAAAACAGCACGCGTATATCGGGTAATGCGGTTGCCGGGCGCATCTTCACCGAAAAAGATGTCCCCGAAAGCGAATTGCCTAATCATATTACTGAATGGTAGTCAGCTGGCCTATGGATCGCTGTCAACATAATGAAAGGAACTGCAAATGAGCCGGAACATGTGGATTTTAGCTGCTTTGTTAGCTGTGCTTTCAATTGCAACAATCTGGCATAGCGAGTCGGGGCAACCTGATCCGAAATGGACATTATGCAAAGAATCACTATTCATCCAGGTTTTTACCGGCGCTTGCACATTGAAATTTGACGGAACGCAGACGCCTTCTTAAAATTTTGTGCTATGTCTGAACGCCAAAAGCAGACCGCCAATCAGAATCATCCATTCCCTTGATTTCATCGCGCAAGTCAGCACCAATTTTTATACCTCGTAAAACAGCGGGACGCTCAATCATACGGATGCGCCATGCCGCTACATTGGGATAGTTTTCTATCGCAACATTTTGACGCGCATATGTCCGCGTCCATGGGAAAATGGCAATATCAGCAATCGACAATTCATCACCTGCTACAAAATCTTTGCCTGCCAGTTGGTTATCTAGCACCCCATAAAGACGGTTCGCCTCGGCACTATAGCGTTTAATGGCGTAAGGTAGCTTTTCCTTAGCATAAAAATTAAAATGATGCGCTTGTCCAAGCATGGGGCCAAAGCCACCCATCTGCCACATTAGCCATTCCATAACCGTTTTCTGGCCATGCGCGTCCTCAGGCATCAAAGCACCGGTCTTGGATGCAAGATAATGAAGTATCGCGCCTGACTCAAACAGGCTAACAGGGCCATCCGTGCCATCATGATCGACAATTGCCGGTATCCGGTTATTTGGCGCAATCGCCAGAAAATCAGGGGCAAATTGCTCGTTTTCGTTGATATTGATCATATGGACATTATACGCCAGCCCAAGCTCTTCAAGGGCTATGGAAATTTTCTGCCCATTGGGGGTTGGCCAAAAATATAGATCAATCATGAGTTTTTCCTATCAGTCAGGGATGGTCAGAAAATCGCAAACATTGGCTAAGTATAGATATGATCCACTATACAGTATAAATACTAGCCGATATAAGATGTAGCCATATATAAGGTTATGTCCAATCTTTGCGAAATTTGAATTGTGAGAAAAGTATGTTTTTTACGCCCGGAACACATAAAGACGCTGGTCTGCATTATAATCCGCTAAAAGCCATTGTTGCGCCTCGACCCATAGGCTGGATTGCCAGTCGCGGTAGCGACAAAAGCCTTAACCTTGCCCCTTACAGCTTTTTTAACGCTATCGCCGAATTGCCACCAATGGTGATGTTTTCCGCCGGCGCAAACCCTGATGGATCGGATAAGGACTCGTTGCGTAATGTCAAGGAGACGGGCGAATTCACTGTTAATATCGTGGGGGCGGCACAAGGGGATGCGATGAACATCACCTCGGGTAGCTATGCCTATGGTTCAAATGAGTTTGAACTGGCCAATCTGGGCATGGTCAATGGTGAAACTGTCAATGTGCCGCGTGTGGCAAATGTTCCGGCCGCGCTGGAATGCGTTCATTGGCAAACAATCGTCTTGCCAGCCGATGAAGGCACGCATCCATGTTCGATGGTGATTGGCCGTGTGACTGGCATTTATATCGATGATGACGTCGTCGTTGATGGCAAAATTGACAATACCTTGTTTCAGCCACTAGCGCGACTTGGCTATAAGGATTATGCAAAAGTTACCGAACTATTTGAAATGACCCGTCCAACAACAACGGCTTAAATTAGCGTAGCACGCAACTCGAAACGATCGCCGTAACATAGCCACGCAAATCAGCTTTGATATAGTTTAGCTTGAGCACCCATTCCTCTGTTGGAATTATGGTCTCAAGCGGCAAAACACCTTCAATGATTTTCTGGCCATTCAAAAAGGCATGTCTTATCCGCACGGGTGATGACGGATTAAACCATGGTGTTTCACGTTCTGATTTTTTGCCTGCATGCCCCTCAACAAAAAGGTTGAGGCCACCACTGAACAATTCAAGCTTGGATTCAGGGCCTGCATAAAGCGGCGTTGCAACCGCAACATCATGGCGGGCGACTTCACGACAGTTAATCGGTTTACCAAGACTTTTAAGTGACGACATTATTTGTTCAGGCGTCACACCACGGGCAATTTGTTTCGTAATGATGTCACGTAATTCGGCCTGATTGCCGCCGATAAGATCAGATGTTTTCTTTTTAGCGTTGTTTTCAGCGATAATACGTTCGAGGTCTTGAACCTGAGTTGTTAAGCTATCAATACGCTGGTTGTTTTCATAAATAACCAAATCCGCTTCGGCTTGCAGACTTGTCTGTTCAGCATGTCCCCACAACCAGCCAATCCAGAGCACGCCGCCGACAATAAGCACGCGCACCAGAAACATGATCCAGCCTCGCATTTCCTGACGACGGTAGCGCTCTTGTGTTTCGAAAAAATCCATAAATGGCCTTTGGCGTTTAAATTCACTGCAACTCAATACAACAATACAACACAAAGGCCAATATAGCGATGAACATGCGCTTGAAAAATCGTCATGCTATATGCAAGATATGCTAATGCCAAAAATGAAACCTGTTACATCCCCCACTCTGGAACCTCGTGCATGGCAACGTATGCTAAGCGGGCGTCATCTTGATATTTTGAATCCATCACCAATGGATATAGAGATTGAAGATATCGCACATGGGTTGGCGCGTGTTAGCCGCTGGAACGGCCAAACTAAAGGCAAACATCTGTTCTCGGTTGCCCAGCATTCGGTCCTTGTAGAGCGTCTGTTACGTCACAACGCGCCAAAACTTGAACAGAAATGGCAACTCGCCGCCTTGCTTCATGATGCACCTGAATATGTGATTGGTGATATGATTACGCCATTCAAATATGCGCTGGGGGGAATATATCGTGATATTGAAGATCGCCTTGAAAAGGCCGTGCATATCCGTTTTGGATTACCACCTGTGTTGCCCGAATATGTCGAGCGTTCAATCAAACGCGCCGACCGCATGGCAGCATGGCTTGAAGCTACACAATTAGCAGGTTTTAGCGCACAGGATGCCGCAAAAATTCTGGTTAAACCCCGTGGTATCATTGATGTGAAACTGCGCGCCCAGTCAGCCACTGATGCCAGCGCTGCTTTTCTGCATCGCTTTTCAATGCTGGGCGGGCAAACAAAACCAAGATAATATTAATGATTATTTCCAATTAGAATATGTCGGCTTATGTCCTGTTATTTGGGGGCTAGCGGCCTGCCACTTTGACTGCCGAATTGTCGCGTTGGCTTTTTCTGGCCTTACGCGCTTTGGTCATATCTTTGGCCTGGCCAAGCGTCATACAATCCGGACAGACGCATTTGCCCGCTAGATCGAAGCTCTGCCGCAAATTCGGCAATTCCATACACCAGCAATGATCCTTACTAGGGGGTGCGCCACAATTAAAAATTGTGCCGCATTCGTCACATCTAAGCTTGTCCATTTCTCCCTCCATTATTGTGCATAATAAAGATCCATCACCACATATAAAATCCTAAAACCGATTAAACAATATTGTCCATATGATTTCAGTTATCGGCATAGGCTTCATCACCTCACGTCAGGAATTTTGCTCAATTTGGAAGGTTTTCTTTGCATCATTTCGCAACTGACGTTATCACATAGCGACTTTCCGCCAACCAAGCGCGGGAAGTGATGCGAGCGTGATGGAATGGTAGACATAACGGACTTAAAATCCGTGGGCCTTAGGCCGTGGGGGTTCAAGTCCCCCCGCTCGTACCATCAAATAATAACCTGAATTTGTAATTGCTGTAGCCGCCTAGCAGATCCCAAGCCACAATTTCTTGTGCGCTTATCTCACTACTTTAAATTCCGCCTACTTTCAAAGCACCATTTGATTTAAATCCATCCGCTAAAATATTTAGAAGCGAAGCATTTTAAGTTGATCCAAACAATCTTGCCCATGTCTATATTGTTACCCATCGCACGCTTTATGATTCTACTAATGCGAATATGAAACCCTGATTCGCAGGATCTAATTTGGTGTTTTGGTCTTTTGGAACTTAGGTGCGTTTGCATCCCCGTCATGAGGTGTTTGCAACAGCTTCAGATTCAGCTCTTTTACAGCTGCATCGGCGGCAAATATATATTGCGTGATATTTATAAAGGGAAATGGCTTGGCTGGCACAGCACTGAGCCTTATTTGCCCCCCATCTCTGACAAATGTTTCCAGTGGTGGCATCAAATCCTTGCTACTTCTGGGCAGAAAGCTACCCAAGGCTGCTTTCATCGCCGTAATGGTCTGGTCGCGTGCCACCACATAATCAACATTCTGTTTGCGCGCCGACATATGAAGCGCGGCATTAACGGCACCATGATCGACAAACGCAATCGACATATCGTCAAGCGCAACATCCTCAATCTCATCTGGTTCCAAATCATATGTATCGGACATAAACAGCTTATTAAAACTATCCAGTGACATTTGCAGGCCAAGTTGGGCGTCAAGATTACCGATACCATTCATTTCTGTTTTTAAAATGATATCGCTAGACACGACCCCGTTTTTGATCTCATTCACCTGTGTTTGCGTCATATTAAGCGTCAGGTTTGGCGCGCCTGTCGCTGCGATGAAATGTGCAAATCCCCCTCTATTCTGCAGTGGTGTCAGTATCAAGTTTTCAACCTGCATACCTAACTTAGTCATAAAGGGGTCACCGTTGGCCAAGGTGCCAAACCTGAACGGCAAGTTGGTTATTCGATCAATCGTCAATGACATGCCATGCGCCGCATAGGCCACGCCGGTCAACGAAACATGTGATGAATCGGTGATCGCATTCATATGCGCTGCGTGCTCTGCAACGTTTTCAGTAATGTTTAAAAAAAATGCCGGTGCCATATCCCGAATATTTATCGACTTGATGCTCAACGGCAGATCATCAAAAAAAATATTTGTCATGCGCAGGCGTTTAATCATGTGATTAGCGGTTCCCGCCTCACCCGATGTATCAACTTCCACCTCATCTGCCGTCAGCACCCGCTGATCATCAATGAAGATAGCAACATTCTGCATGTCGCCATTTAAATTGCGGTTATCGAATGAACCTGACGAAAAGGTTACTTTGACGTCATCTTCCAGATAAACAGTGACCTGAGCCTGTGCCGTGTTCACCATCAGCCATATGGCTATCCCCCCACAAAGGGCAGATGCTATTTTTCCTATCTTGGATACTATGCGCATATCAGTCTCCTATGACGAGCAAGGCACTATTGACGATGTGCCATTACTGGCAGGCAAATATATCAAAAATATGGCAATTACATATATTGGCTGTTTATTTACAAAATGATTGTTTGCCCCCATATCTATGGCTAGCGTATCACCTTCTAAACGCCATTATAGGCATATTTAATGTTCTTCTTCCCTTTATTTGACAACAACCCGACTGGCCGCCGTCCATTTATATCTTGGGCGATACTGGCATTATGTATCTTGGGGTTTTTCTGGCAACTCTCATTGACGGAAACAGCCGCAAGCCACAGCCTTTATCAGTTTGGTTTTGTGCCTGCCCTCGTGTTAAGCGATGCGACACTCCCGGCTGATATGGTGCTGGTGCCAGCATGGATGACCATTTTTACATCAATGTTTCTGCATGGGGGGTGGATGCACATTGGTGGTAACATGCTGTATCTTTGGATATTTGGCGATAATGTCGAAGATGCAATGGGGTCGCTAAAATTTATCCTCTTTTATGCCCTTTGCGGAGTTGCGGCTGCATTTGCCCAGGGATTGATAGCACCTGAATCAACAATTCCGATGATTGGTGCATCGGGCGGTATAGCTGGCATTCTTGGTGCATATATCATGCTACATCCAAAGGCTTCGGTACGAACTTTAATGGTGATATTTGTATTTTTCCGCTTCATCAATCTGCCAGCTTGGCTGGTTCTTGGCGTTTGGATTGCTGGACAGTTTGTTGCCGTACCGCAAGCTCTGGCAGGCAATGAAGGCGGTGTTGCCTATATGGCTCATATCGGCGGGTTTCTGGCTGGTATGGCGCTCATTCCCTTTTTCAAGCATCGTGATATTGCCTTGTTTGATCGCGACTTGCCCCCGCAAAAATGGAGTGGGGAACCCATTTCATTCGCCACAATCAAAGGCGAAGCAAAGCAACGTTACCGGCGTGACCCTCTTGGATCACGCATTCTTAACCCAGCATCCTCAGTGCCAAAAAAATCTGGCTCGGTGCCTAGCTTCAGGCGGCGTTCTGATAAAAAGTCACCGTGGGATTGATCCCCGCTTAGGCCGTATCACCAGGCATGACAATATGCGCCGTAACACCCAAGGCTAGAACCGCATTGGCAATATCTTCTGCCGCTTGTCCGGCAATCAGCGCGTCAAGCCCACTAACCACAACGGCGGTGCCGAAATTGCCTGGCTTGAACCAAGGATAACTGCCAACACTAATGCCATCATATTCGTTTTGTATACGCTCCATAATGGTCGCGATATTCCCCTCGCCTGAGCTACATTGCACCGTTATGCGAGTCATCATCACGCCGCCGGGCAACTTTGCCCGCAACCCTTCGAACATGGCTTGTAAAATCGAGGGCACACCAGGAAGCACATGTACATTATGCAGAATAAAACCGGGGGCAGCGCTTAAAGGGTTATCAATAAGGTCAGCGCCCAACGGAATATCAGCCATCTTCTGACGTGCAGCATTAAATTCCAGATCGGTATTGGCATAATGCTTGAGCAACACCGCTTCCGCATCTGGATGACGAATCACAGGCTTATCAAAGGCTGCTGCAATCGCTTCGGTGGTGATGTCGTCATGCGTTGGGCCAATCCCGCCACTGGTGAAAACCAGATCATACTCTGAAGACATATGCCGCACTGTATTAATTATTGTTGCGCGTATATCGGGAATAACACGGGCTTCACATAAATCAATGCCTTGCGAAAATAACTGCTCAGCAAGCCATCCAATATTTTTATCCTTGGTTCGACCGGAAAGAATTTCATCACCAATAACGATGATAGCGGCGGTTGGGTTTGACATTTTATTTTCCAGACTAAACACAAAAGATAACGGTTAAATTATATGCCACTTTATACATACCTTATACCAAAATGCAGATCAAAATAACGGCGATACTGCTTGTTGATACCATATCAGTAAAACTTGTTTCAGACTTGGCCCAGTAAAACTTGTTTCAGACTTGGCATTTTGACAAAACGTGTTTATGAGCAAATAAATGCTTGAATATGGTTATGGCGGTCAGGAGAGATAGACGAATGCGCACTGAAACGGTTATCCAACATGGCGAAGATGGATTTGTCAAAATGCGTGACGCTGGTCGTCTGGCCGCAAGTGTGCTTGATATGATTACCCCACATGTCTCTGCTGGTATTACAACAGGCGAACTAGATAAAATCTGCCATGAATACATTGTGGCTAATAACGCTATTCCCGCACCACTCAACTATAAGGGCTTCCCGAAAGCCACCTGCATTTCTTTGAACCATGTCGTTTGCCATGGCATCCCCGGCGATAAGAAATTGATCGAGGGCGATATTCTGAATATTGATATCACCGTCATTCTTGATGGTTGGTACGGCGATACGTCCCGTATGTTTTATGTTGGGACCCCGTCAATAAAAGCCAAACGCCTGACGGAAGTCACTTATGAATGCCTGATGCGCGGAATCGAAGTGGCACGGCCAGGTAATACGCTTGGTGATATTGGTCATGCTATCCAGTCATATGCCGAGGGGTTACGCTTTTCAGTTGTCCGTGATTTCACCGGTCACGGACTTGGTCAGGTCTTTCACACATCCCCGACTGTTTTGCATTATGGCGAGCCCAAAACTGGCATGACCCTCATGCCCGGCATGATCTTTACGATCGAGCCCATGATTAATGCAGGTAGGCATGACACAAAGATCCTGAATGACGGATGGACAGCTGTTACGCGTGATAAAAGCCTGTCGGCGCAATTTGAACATTCGATTGGCATTACCGAAGATGCGGCAGAAATATTCACCTTGTCACCTGCAGGTTTCTCAATGCCACCTTATCACAGCTAGATTAACGATTTTTTAGCCCTTTTGTATTATGCCTATGGTTATGGGCGCTAAAGACACACACAAAGCAGATACAAAGAAAATCCGTCTGCAACATGATAACGACCCTGACAAGGCCGGTCATAGAAAGCGTATGCGCGCGCGCATTCTCGATAAAGGTGCCGACAGCCTGACTGAATTGGAATTGCTTGAAGTTCTGTTATACGCTGGCAATGCCCGTCGCGACACCAAACCACTGGCCAAACGGCTAATGGTTAAATTCAAGTCATTATCAGGCGTGTTGCGCGCCGACCAAACCGATTTACGCGCCGTCGATGAAATGGGGGACGCCTATATCGCAGCCCTAAAGCTAGTCGAATCAGTCGGTATGTATCTGGCGCATTCGCGTATTAAAGATCAACCTATTTTGACAAACTGGGTGCAGGTACAGGAATATTGCATCAATCGGCTCGCGCATCAGCCCATTGAATATTTCCTTATCTTATGCCTTGATAATCAGAATCGGTTAATCGCCGAGGAAACTCTGTCCAAAGGCACTGTTGATCAGACCCCTGTTTATGTGCGCGAGGTGGTCAATGCCGCGTTAAAACATCACGCGCAATCGTCAATATTGGTGCATAACCATCCAAGCGGCGAAGCTGAACCATCGCGCACCGATATCGAAATGACGCTCGCCATTCAGGACGCGCTCAACATTATGTCTATCAAATTACACGATCACCTGATCGTCGCGGGAAAGCAGTGTGTTAGCCTGAAAAACCTAGGCTATCTGTAGTATATAGCATGGCACGCTAGCCTAGCGACCATTGGTGATATCATCAATTTTCTGTTTCGCCTTCCGCGTCATCACACCTGCATTACGGCTAGCCTTTAACAAGCTAGGCCGTGCGCGATCCAATGCCTTGTGCGCCGCCTCACCTGCTTTTTTCTGCACCGCAGGGTTACGCGCAGCTGTCATCAATGCACCAAAAATCAACCTTCTTATCAGCATCTTGTGTTTCCTTACCAATAATAACCACATACTGTGGTTCTTGGCTGGCTTTTCCAGATAGCCAATGTTACAACCACAATTCATACAACGCAAAGGGTTTTAGACGAATGATTCCGCGGTATTCCCGACCGGAGATGACCTCCATATGGTCAGAGCAGAGCAAGTTCCAGATTTGGTTTGAAATTGAAGCGCACGCATGTGATGCACAAGCGCAATTAGGGGTCATTCCTGCTTCGGCAGCTGCCGCCGTGTGGGAGCGTGGTTCGTTCGACATTGACCGCATCAATGAAATTGAACGCGAAACCAAACATGATGTGATCGCGTTTTTAACAAACCTTGCCGAATATGTTGGTGAGGAAGCGCGCTTCGTACATCAGGGCATGACCTCATCCGACGTGCTTGATACGACGCTGGCAGTGCAAATGGCGCGGGCTTCTGATTTGATGCTATCTGGCATTGACCGACTACTTGCAGCGCTGGACAAACGCGCCAAGGAACATAAATACACCCCCACAATCGGACGAAGCCATGGCATTCACGCCGAGCCAACAACCTTTGGCCTAAAGCTGGCAACATTTTACGCCGAGTTCAAACGATGCCGGAAACGGCTGGAACAGGCGCGTGAAGAAATTGCGACCTGCGCCATTTCGGGTGCTGTTGGCACCTTTGCGCATATTGATCCATCGGTTGAGCAACATGTTGCTGATAAAATGGGATTGCATGTTGAACCAGTTTCAACACAGGTCATTCCCCGTGACCGGCACGCCATGTTCTTTGCTGTTCTTGGTGTTATTGCCAGCTCTGTTGAGCGCTTATCGACCGAAATACGGCACATGCAACGAACCGAAGTACGTGAAGCCGAAGAATTTTTCTCGGCAGGCCAAAAAGGGTCATCGGCAATGCCGCACAAACGTAATCCGGTTTTGACTGAAAATCTGACTGGCATAGCCCGTATTGTTCGTGCGGCGGTAACGCCTGCACTTGAGAATGTGGCACTTTGGCATGAGCGCGATATTTCACATTCATCGGTTGAACGCGTGTTTGGCCCCGATGCGACCATAGCACTTGATTTTGCCTTGCACCGCCTTTCATCTGTTATGGAAAACCTTCTGATCTATCCCGAAAACATGCAGGCCAACCTTGATCAGCTTGGCGGCCTTGTCCATTCTCAACAGGTTCTGCTTGCCCTTACCCAGAAAGGCGCAAGCCGAGAAGATGCCTATCAGATGGTTCAACGCAATGCGATGCAAATCTGGGCTGATGGCGGTAGCTATCTGGATAAACTGCAAGCAGATAGCGATGTCGCAACATTCCTATCAACGGATGAGCTTGAAGCTTTGTTCAATCTTGACCAGCATTTTCAGCATGTTGACACTATTTTCGAACGTGTGTTCACATAAGGAATAACCATGACAGACGCCACATCAAATACGCGCAAAATGCTCTATGAAGGCAAAGCAAAGGTAATCTTTGAAGGGCCTGATGACGGCACCTTAATCCAATATTTCAAGGATGATGCCACCGCCTTTAACGCCCAAAAAAAAGACGTTATCAAAGGCAAAGGTGTGCTGAACAACTATATCAGCGAACATATCATGCAGGCCGTTGGTGCAATGGGTATTCCAACGCATTTTCTGGCGCGCATCAATGATCGTGAACAGCTTATACGACAGTTGGAAATTGTACCCATCGAAGTGGTTGTCCGAAACGTAGCGGCAGGATCAATTTGTAGCCGCCTTGGTTTGGAAGAAGGTGAAGAGCTACCGCAAACACTGATTGAATTTTGTTTGAAAGATGACGCGCTTGGTGATCCGGTTATTGCGCCAGAACATATTTTTACCTTTGGCTGGGCCAGCCCTGAAGAGTTGGAAACAATCTGCGAAGATACCCTGCGGATTAATGATTTCCTGACTGGTATGTTTCACGCGATTGGTGTCAGGCTGATCGATTTCAAGCTGGAATTTGGCCGTATCGAGATTGACGGCGACATAGAGATCATCCTTGCTGATGAAATCAGCCCCGATAATTGCCGCTTGTGGGATATCCATACAAACGAGAAAATGGATAAAGATCGGTTTCGTCGTGACCTTGGTGGCTTGATCGAGGCTTATCAGGAAATAGCTAGCCGTCTTAATGTCCGCATTCCTGATATCAGCAAAATTGATCCATAACACTGTTAAGATATTTTGTTCCGAACCAACTAAACCATCATAATCAAAGGCAGATAGATGCAAGTCGTTGTAAATATATCGCTAAAAGAAGGGGTTCTTGACCCGCAAGGCCGCGCTATTGAACATTCCCTCCGCGGGCTGGGCTTTCAGGAAGTAAGTGAAGTGCGCGTTGGCAAACAGATCACGCTTGATATTGACGAGAGTGACCCTGCGCGTCTGCGCCAGCGCGTCGCACGTATGTGTGAGACATTATTGTCAAATACAGTTATCGAAGACTATGTCATTGATATCGTGGAACAGGAATAGGCGATAAGCATGAGCATATCAGCAATGCGCGTTGTAATCGCCGTTTTCCCCGGATCAAACTGTGACCGCGACATGATGGTCGCCATGGAACAGCTAACAGGCCGCCGTCCCCAACTTGTCTGGCACAAAGAAACCACCCTCGATCCAGTTGATCTGATTATCATTCCGGGCGGATTTTCATTTGGTGATTATCTGCGCTGTGGCGCATTGGCAGGACGTTCGCCAGTCATGGATGCGGTGATGGATCATGCCGCCCGAGGTGGGGCTGTACTTGGAGTCTGTAATGGATTTCAGGTATTAACCGAAACCGGCATGTTGCCTGGCGTTTTACTGCGTAATGCGGGCCTCAATTATGTCTGCCGTGACACGCGCATAAAGGTTGCTGAGACAATCGCCTCGCCCTTTACCAGCGGTCTGGCTACCGGCTCGGAACTGACCATTCCCGTTGCCCATAATGAAGGCAACTATTTTGCCAGCGATGATGATCTAGCAAAACTCGAAGATAATGGCCAGATAGCCTTTACCTATGTCGAAAGCGATATTCATGGCCCCGCAAACCCTAATGGTGCGGCTAGGGATATTGCCGGCATTATATCCGCAAACGGACGGGTGATGGGCATGATGCCGCATCCCGAACGCGCTATGTCCCCGGCATTGGGGGGCAGTGATGGGGCTTTACTTCTATCGACTTGTCTGGAGGCATTGGCATCATGACTATGGATAACGACATGATGAATTTCGAACATGCCGCCTCGATGGGTCTTTCCGAAGAAGAATGGAAATTGATCAACAAACGCCTAGGACGTGTTCCAAATTTATGTGAACTTGGCATTTTTTCTGCGATGTGGTCAGAACATTGTTCGTATAAATCGTCAAAACGCTGGCTTAAAACTCTGCCTGTAGATGGCCCACATGTTATTGAAGGCCCTGGCGAAAATGCCGGTGTCGTTGCTATTGGTGATGGGTTGGCGGCGGTGTTCAAAATCGAAAGCCACAATCACCCCTCCTTTATCGAGCCCTATCAGGGCGCGGCAACGGGCGTTGGTGGTATTTTGCGTGATGTCTTTACCATGGGTGCCCGGCCAGTTGCTTTGCTGAACGCTTTGCGCTTTGGCGCGGCAGATCATGAAAAAACGCGGCATTTATTAAGCGGTGTGGTTTCGGGCATTGGCGGCTATGGCAACTGCATAGGCATTCCGACCGTAGGTGGCGAAGTCAATTTTGATCCATCCTATAATGGTAATATTTTGGTCAATGCGATGGCTGTTGGCCTGGCTAATAGCGACCGAATTTTCCGATCCGCCGCAACGGGTGCTGGTAATCCGGTTATTTATGTTGGCGCCAAAACAGGACGTGATGGCATTCATGGTGCAACAATGGCATCAACCGAATTTTCCGATGAAACCGAATCCAAGCGACCAACGGTACAGGTGGGTGATCCCTTCACTGGCAAATTGCTGATGGAAGCGTGTTTGGAACTGATGGCTTCGGACTCGGTGCTATCGATCCAGGATATGGGCGCCGCTGGCCTAACTTCATCTTCGGTTGAAATGGCGTCAAAAGGTGGTCTTGGCATGGAGATCGACCTTGACCTAGTGCCTGCACGTGAAGAACAGATGAGCGCCTATGAACTCATGTTATCTGAATCTCAGGAACGTATGCTGATGGTGCTTAAACCTGATGCAACAGATGTAGCGCGGGCGATTTTTGACAAATGGGATCTCGATTTCATGCCGATTGGTCAGGTGACCGATACAGGCCGTCTTGTGCTTCTCAAAGATGGTGCTACTGCCTGTGACATTCCCATTGCGCCGTTGGTTGACGACGCCCCAGAATATGATCGTCCGCAAGCTGATGTGCCGCCGCGCCCTGTCATCAAATCGGGTGATATTGCAAAAATCGGACGCATCAGTGATATTCTGCGGATGCTTATGGGTACAAGCGATCTTGCCAGCCGACGCTGGATTTACGAACAATATGACAGCCAGGTGATGGCAGATACGATGGCAGGGCCTGGCGGTGACGCAGGGCTTATTCGCGTCCATGGCACTAACCGTGGTCTTGCTATGACCACAGATTGCACACCACGCTATGTCGAAGCCGACCCCAAAACGGGCGGCGCACAGGCGGTTGCAGAAGCCTACCGCAATATCACAGCGATTGGTGCAACGCCTCTTGCCGTGACCAATAATCTGAATTTTGGCAATCCTGAAAAGCCTGAAATCATGGCTCAATTAGCGCAGTCGGTTATCGGCATGGGCGAAGCCGCAAAGCGTCTTGATACGCCTGTCGTGTCTGGCAATGTGTCACTATATAATGAAACCGACGGCGTTGCCATTCAGCCTTGCCCTGTTATTGGTATGGTTGGGGTGATTGATGATGTCGATATGGCAATTGGAAGCCGTTTTACCACCGCCGGCCAGGATGTTGTTTTGCTGGGTCACAGCAATGAAGGTGATGGATGGCTTGGCATGTCACTTTATGCCCGCCATGTCGCCAATCGTAAAGATGGTGCCCCACCACCTGTTGATCTTGACGCCGAACGCAGACATGGTGACTTTTTACGCGATCAGATTTTAGACGGCACGGTGAGCGCAGCTCATGACATAAGTGATGGTGGCATGGCGGTTGCGCTTGTTGAAATGGCCATGCAATCGTCTTTTGGCGTTGACCTGGAAATTCCAGACACAGCGCATAGTCATGGCTGGGCTTTTGGCGAAGACCAAGCGCGCTATCTTGTCACCCTCACCGATGCCGCCAGTTTTATCATTGCGGCTAAGGCGGCGGGCGTTCCAGCCCAAAAAATTGGCACAACAAATGCGTCAGGTGAATTGAAATTTGGCACTGACGATGCCATATCTTTAATAGAGCTTGAGAAAATATGTGAGTCGGTCATTCCTGATCTGATGAAAAACTAGTATTAGCTGGCGTTTCATATGAAATTTTCGGCAAATAGCAAAGGAGCAAGCCATGGCTATGCAAGCAAGCGAAATAGAAGCACTTATTAAAGCTGCTTTCCCTGATGCTGTTATTACTATTGAAGATTTGCGCGGCGATGGCGATCATTACGCTTGTCAGGTTGTTTCCAGCGCGTTTGAAGGCAAAAACCGGGTGCAACAGCATCAAATGGTTTATAAAGCCCTAGGCGGCCGTATGGGCGGGGAATTACATGCCCTTGCTTTACAAACCTCGGCACCAACTAGCCAGTAAATTAAGATTTTGCAGGATAAATAGCGAATACCGCCTATTCAATCAAGGAGTGAAACATGCTAGACGCAGCAACCAAAGAACGTATTGACGCCGATATCGCCAGCGAGGACGTGGTATTGTTCATGAAAGGCACGCCTGTATTTCCACAATGTGGGTTTTCTGCCGCCGTCGTTGGTGTGCTGAG
Source organism: Puniceispirillum sp. (SeqCode) (assembly GCF_965657105.1). Lineage (NCBI taxonomy): Bacteria > Pseudomonadati > Pseudomonadota > Alphaproteobacteria > Puniceispirillales (SeqCode) > Puniceispirillaceae (SeqCode) > Puniceispirillum (SeqCode) > Puniceispirillum sp. (SeqCode). Next base: position 18,917 of record NZ_CBFHNB010000004.1, on the reverse strand, counting down.
CCATCTTGGGGTGAAATTTCGGGGCATTAATGTGCTGGAAGATGATGCCATCCGTGAAGGTATTAAAGCCTATTCAGATTGGCCAACAATCCCCCAGCTATACGTAAAGCGGGAATTTGTGGGTGGCTGCGACATTATCCGGGAAATGTATGAAACGGGCGAACTGACCGAAATGCTTCAGACGCACGGTATTGATGCGCATCCTGCCTAATTACAGGCACCACCCATAATCAAATAGCTGTATCAGCGAAAAATGCGTGATCGTCGGTTACTTCGGCGATCCGTACCCTGTACCATTGGTAAAACTCCTGCCGCCCCATTTCCTGCGCGATAAGATGTTCACTATTTTCACGCCAGGCACGTATCGCATCACGATCACGCCAATATGAGACGGTAATACCAAGCCCATCATCACCACGCACTGACTCAACCCCCAGAAATCCCGGTTGTTGTTGCGCGAGATCCATCATACGATCACTTGTGATCTCATATATGTCATCACCGCTAAGGCTTCGCTGGGCGGTAAAAACCACCGCAAAATATGGCTTTGGCCAATTTAGCTTTTTATTGCCCTTCACTTCTTTGCCCATCACATCTTCACCCGTCATATATTAGTCCCAGTCATAAATGTGATCATTATAGTGGACTATGTTTTTACCAAAAAAGGGTAGCCAAAAACAGCTACCCTTTTTTATGATCTTGAACCTGACGCCTAAAAAACGCCAGAGATGTTAGCGGGAGTAATACTCGACCACTAGATTTGGTTCCATCTGGACTGGATAAGGCACTTCATCCAATGTTGGAATACGAATGAATTTCGCTGTGAATTTATCATGATTCACGTCAACATATTCCGGCACGTCGCGTTCAACTGATGCAATGGCATCAAGCACGGCTGGGATTGTTTTTGTTTTTTCTTTAAGCGCAATTTCATCACCTGGCTTCAACATGACAGACGCGATATTACAACGCTTGCCGTTCAACATGACGTGACCATGGTTAATAATCTGGCGGGCGGCAAACACTGTTGGCACCATCTTTGAGCGATATAGGATCGCATCAAGACGACATTCCAGAATACCAATAAGATTCTGGCCAGTATCACCTTTACGACGTGCCGCGGCCTGATAATATTTCTTGAACTGCTTCTCGCCAATATTGCCGTAATAGCCTTTCAGCTTTTGCTTGGCCATTAACTGCACACCAAAGTCAGTTGGCTTTTTACGGCGCTGGCCATGCTGGCCGGGGCCATACTCACGAGCATTTACTGGAGATTTAGGACGACCCCACAGGTTTACACCCAGACGGCGGTCAATTTTGTGTTTAGCGGCATGGCGCTTATGATCTGATTTTGCCATTTTTGGCTCCTTTGTTGCCCCGGTAGGGTCTATTGACCGGCATCACACCCCGCTGGTGTAATCCACGTTCCCGAGAATGGCGCAAACTAGCCACTCACATAGCTTTTGTCAACCATCTATCGATCACGCCGTTTGCTGGTCAGTGCCTGAATTATACCGTGCAGTGTGCCTATTTCCTGACGGCTTGGCGTGGCGCGATTAATCAATGCGCGGATATTGCGTTTTACAGCTGGCGCCATCTCGGTTGACGAAAAAAAACCGCTATCGTCTAGGGCATTTTCAAGCCGCTGGAAAAAATAATCGCGTTCTTTTATGGGGGCAGCTTCATCGCCATCTTCGCTTGGCTCTGACCGACTCTCATCACCGATGTCAGATAACGCGGCCACACGCCATTCCCACGCCAACAACAACACCGCCTGCGCCAGATTGAGCGATGGGTAGGCCGGATTTAAGGCCGCTGACACCGCGACATCGGCAAGCACAACTTCGTTATTATCAAGCCCTGATGCCTCAGGGCCAAATAGCAAGGCGACACGCCCCTTTTTGGCTTTTTGAACCAGCTCACTGCCAATCGCACGAGGCTCACTGGCACGGATAGGCATATCACGTTGGCGAGCGGTTGCCGCCGCCATAAAGGAAATATCATGCGTAGCGTCAGCGAGCGTATCAAAAACCTGTGCCATCTCGATAATAGATTTACCGCCAGCCGCCATCGGCAAGGCAACCGGATTAGGCCAGCCATCACGCGGATTGACAATGCGCAAGTCATGTAAACCGCAATTCATCATCGCACGTGCTGTTGCCCCGATATTTTCGGCCATTTGCGGACGTGCCAGTATAACCACCGGGCACGTATCCATCGGTATCAGATCATTCATCATAATGTCCGTATGTAATGATCAGGGAGTCAAGCCCCACCTTGAGGAGCTGGAACATTGTCATGCATCAGTTTCCAGATCATGCCATCACCAAGCGCCGCAACTGAGGCATCAATGATATTGGTTGATAGGCCAACAGTTCGCCATGTGGTTCCGTCGGGCACCCGAAATTCAATCAGCACACGGGTGATAGCCCCCGTGCCAGCCAAATCATCATTTGCATCAAGAATACGCACTTTATAGTCAACAAGCTCGACATCAGCCAAAGTTGGATAAGCTGAGACCAATGCCTTGCGCATCGCCGTATCAACAGCATTCACCGGCCCGTTACCCACTGCGGCTTCATGATGTGTATCCGTGCCCACCACGATTGTTGCGGTGGCTTCGGACTCAACAACCAGATCACCTTTGGCGTTAAAACGCCGTTCATCCATGACCCGGAAACGGCCAATTGAGAAATAATCACTTGGCTCACCCAGCATCCGCCGCGCCAGTAATTCAAAGCTGGCTTCTGCCGAGTCAAATGCCCAGCCCTCAAATTCCTTTTCCTTGACCACTGCTATCAGACGATCAAGACGCGGATCCTTTGGATCAACATCAATACCAAATTCGGCAAAACGCGCCAACATATTTGACCGACCAGCCTGGTCCGATACTAGATAATGACGCTCATTACCCACTGTCTCAGGCGCTACATGCTCGTAGGTTCTGGGATCCTTTTGCGCGGCTGAGGCATGAAGCCCCCCCTTATGCGCAAAAGCCGCGGCACCAACATAAGGCGCATGTGGATTCGGCGCACGATTCAATCGCTCATCCAGCATCCGCGACAAAGCCATTAATTTTGGTAATTTGTCTTTTGGAATACCTGTTTCAAATTCGGTTTTCAGAACCAGAGACGGTATCAAGGAAATCAGGTCAGCATTACCGCACCGTTCGCCAAGCCCATTGATTGTGCCTTGCACCTGCCGCGCACCCGCCCGTATCGCTGCCAGCGAATTTGCAACCGCCACACCAGCATCATTATGACAATGAATACCCAACGCTACGTCAGGACAAGCCTGTTTAACTGCGCTGACAATTTCAAAAACATCATCCGGCAACGTACCACCATTAGTGTCACACAATACGACCCAGCTAGCCCCGCCAGCATGTGCCGCCTTCACGCAATCAAGCGCAAAAGCTGGATTGGATTTATACCCATCAAAGAAATGCTCACAATCAAACATCGCTTCGCGCCCGCGTGCCTTGGCGGCGGCGATTGACTGGCTAATCATATCCAGATTTTCTTCAAAGGTAATATTCAAAGCTGTTTCGACGTGAAAATCCCATGTTTTGCCAACCAGACAAGCGGCGGGAACGTCAGCGTCAATAACAGCATTCAATCCGGGATCATTGGCGGTGCTTCGACCACCACGACGGGTCATGCCAAAGGCAACCATCTTGGCATTTTTGAGCTTTGGAGGGCTGGCAAAAAAGGCATCATCAGTCGGGTTTGCCCCCGGCCAACCACCTTCGACATAATCGATACCAATATCGTCAAGCGCCGTGGCAATCGCAATCTTATCCGCATGCGAAAAATCAACGCCGCGGGTCTGGCCACCATCGCGCAATGTCGTATCAAAAAGCCAAATTCTCTCGCCACTCATATGGGCATCTCCCTTTGGACACTATCGATGGCACATGGCACATCACTAACCTTGCTCAGTATCTAGCAAATGGCCACCAGAATTGCTAGCCACGCCGCCAGATTGTCCCCGCCGCATTATCTTCAAGATGTATGCCATCTGCCGCCAGTTCATCACGAATACGGTCTGCTTCAGCGAAATCACGCCGGTTTCGGGCGTCATTGCGCGCGGCTATCTTGGCATCAATATCACTATTCACTACTTCTGATTTTGCAGATAAAGTGGATTCACTCGTCATACTTGATGATAAATCTTTCATCTCGCCTTTGCCCCTTATCTCACCTTTGCCCCAGGCATCACCAGTCTGTCCCAGTAATCCCATCACTTCGGCGCTTGATTTCAGGGCAATAGCCGCCGCCACATCGCCTTTATTGGCCAGCCGTGCCAGTTCATGCAGACGCGCCATAGCTGCTGGTGTGTTCAGATCATCGCATAAACAATCCAGAAACGCCGCGTCCACTTTTGTTTCATCAGCCGCCACATCGCCAACAGCACGGTATAGTCGATCAAGGCTATTGCGCGCGTCAAACGCCGCATGATCCGAAAAATCAAGAGGCGCACGATAATGCGCGGATAACAGGATATAACGCACGACTTCACCGCGATGTTTGGCAACCGCATCAGCGACTGTCACAAAATGCCCCGTTGATTTGGACATGGTTTTGCTTTCGACGGTAACAAAGCCATTATGAAGCCAATAATTGGCCATCCTATCGGTATTATGCGCACAGCAGGATTGTGCTATTTCATTTTCATGATGCGGGAAAATTAGATCAAGGCCGCCTGCATGAATATCAAACACTTCACCAAGATAGAATTTAGACATAGCCGAACATTCAATATGCCATCCCGGACGCCCACGTCCCCACGGGCTATCCCAACCTGGTTGCGTTTGAGAACTAGGCTTCCATAAAATGAAATCAGCTGCATCGCGCTTATAAGGCGCGACTTCAACGCGGGCACCCGCAATCATATCATCCATATTGCGACGCGACAGGCCACCATAGGCTGGCATTTGTTTCACGTGAAACAGCACATGCCCCTCAGCTTCATACGCAAACCCATTCGCAATCAGGGTTTTGATCATTGCCACCATATCATCAATATGTTCAGTCGCGCGCGGTTCTTTATCGGGTTCTTTGGTCAGCAGGCTTTCTGTATCTACACGGAAAGTTTCAATCGTATCAGCGCATAATGTAGCGATATTCATGCCGCGTTCATCAGCGCGTGCGATAATCTTATCGTCAACATCGGTGATATTGCGGACATAGGTAACTTTGTCATATTGGCGGTTTAGCAAACGAACCAGCACATCAAATACGACGATTGGTCTTGCATTCCCTACATGAATACGATCATACACTGTGGGACCACAGGCATATATGCCTATATGCGCCGGATCAAGCGGTACAAATTCATCTTTTTGCCGCGTCAGCGTATTATAGAGTTTCAAGCCACTCACGCGCGATTCCCCTGCAAGCGTGCAATAACGCGATCACGCCCCATAAAAGCCAGCAAAGGGGCAATTTCAGGCCCTTTGGCCTGGCCTGTCAATGCCAAACGAAGCGGCATGAACAGCCCCTTACCCTTGGCACCCGTTTCGGCAGCAATCGCCTTTGTCCAGTCCGACCAGATGCTGGCAGACAGATCATCATCAGGCAATAGATGTGCCGCCGCTGTTGTAACATCCGGCGCTTCGATGACCGGCGTGATCGGCGCTGAACATATCTGCCACCAGTCAGCCGCATCACCGACAACAGGAATATTACCTTTAACCGTTTCCCAAAAATCGGCACCCCCGCCTACACCAAGAGTATCGAGCCTATTCGCAACCCTGTCAAAATCGAGTTCCTGCACAATACGCGCATTCACCGCATCAAGCTCTGCCGGATCAAATTTAGCTGTCGCCCGTCCAAAACGGCTGATATCAAACCCCTCAATAACCGCGGCCATATTATTTTGTGGCACAACCGGATCAGCCGTACCAATACGTGCCAACAGGCTGGCAATCGCTTCAGGCTCTAATCCGTTAGCACGCAATTCGCCAATCGACAGACTCCCCAAACGCTTTGACAAGCCCTCGCCATCAGCACCAGCAAGCAGTGCGACATGACCCATTGTTGGTGCGGTAGCGCCCAACGCCTCAAATAATTGGATTTGTGCAGCCGAATTGGTCACATGGTCTTCGCCACGCAAGATATGCGTTATGCCATGGTCAATATCATCAACAACCGATGCCAATGTATAGATCACCCGGCCATCTTCACGCATCAGCACCGGATCCGACAAGCTGGACATGTGATAGGCAACATCGCCGCGCACTTTGTCATGCCAGCGCACTTCCGTGTCATTCAACAAAAAGCGCCAATGTGGTTTCCGCCCTTCAGCTTCGAGTTTGGCCTTGGCGTCGTCAGTCAGCTTTAAACCTGCCCGGTCATAGACCGGCGGGCGACCCGCACCAAGCTGAGCTTTGCGTTTTAGCGATAATTCTTCGGGGCTTTCATAACAAGCATAGGCGCGCCCTTTGGCGACCAGATCTGCCAACGCGTCATCATAGCGCGAAAGCCGGTTAGACTGACGGTCTTCGGACGCCCATGTCATGCCCATCCATATCAGGTCAGCTCGGATTGACTCTTCGAAAGCTGCTGTTGACCTTTCATCATCGGTATCATCGATGCGCAACATGAAATGCCCATCAAACTTGCGGGCAAATAGATAATTGACTAAAGCTGTGCGTAAATTTCCAACATGCAAATTACCTGTCGGGCTTGGCGCAAAACGAACCTTTATCGCACTCATTTTATCTCCTAGTCACGCAACTGCGCTGTCAATTTAGTTTAGAACCTGCCTGCCTATTTCATAGACGTTTTTAGGGGGCTAAATCCAGACGTTAATGGTAAACGGCGATCGCGACCAAAGGCAATGGCCGTCATCTTTGGTCCTGGTGCCGCCTGAAACCGCTTAAATTCGGCACGAAACAGAAGCTGGCTTGCGTGGGCAACTTCTTTAACGTCATAGCCCTGTGCAACGATGGCATCAATATCAGCTGCGTCTTCGGTCAGCGCCTGCATAATGGCATCAAGCCGTTCATAAGGCGGCAATGAGTCGGTATCTTTCTGATCTGGGCGCAATTCAGCGGATGGCGGCTTGTCAATAATACGTTTTGGAATGACTTCACCTTCAGGCCCTGCCGCGCCACGCGGTAAGTTTGCATTCCGCCAACGGCATAGGTCAAAGACCTGTACCTTCCAGACATCCTTGATTGGAGCAAAGCCGCCACACATATCGCCATATAGCGTAGAGTAGCCAGCGGCATATTCGGATTTATTGCCGGTTGCCATGACCATTGCACCATTTTTATTTGAAATCCCCATCAAGATTGTGCCACGCAATCGAGACTGAATATTTTCTTCGGCAATATCCGGATCCTTGCCCGCAAATTGATCAGCCAGCATGTTGTCCATTGCCGCCATCGCTGGCCCGATAGAAATGGTATCAAGGCGCATACCAAAACGGGTGGCAAGGTCAGCGGCATCCTCAAGGCTTTCATCACTGGTATAAGGTGACGGCATCATCACAGCATGAACAGCATCAGCACCAAGCGCATCTGCGGCAATGGCGGCAACCAACGCCGAGTCAATACCCCCTGACAAGCCAAGCACAACACTGGGAAATCCATTTTTTTGCACATAATCACGGACACCCAGCATCAAGCCACGATAAATTGCGGCCAGACCTTCGTCGGGCGGGGTAATCTGACCAGTTAAAGATAGGGCACCAAAATCAGATTTGACCTGAACCTGAACCACAGACTGAGAAAAGCTGGGTAAATGCGCAGCAAGATTGCCATCGGCATTAAGGGCAAATGACCCGCCATCAAATACCAATTCATCTTGACCACCAATTAGATTGACATAAAAAAGCGGCAAAGATGACTCGATTGTCCGGCTAACGGCATGCGCCATACGCTGGTCATTTTTACGGCTAACAAATGGCGACGCGTTCAGCGATACAATCATGTCAGCACCAGATTCCTGCAGACATTCGACCACATCAGGCGTCCATATATCTTCACAAATAGGTAAACCAAGTTTCAAGCCGCGCACCAGAACGGGCCCCGGCATCGCCCCAGCCGTAAAATTACGCTTATCGTCAAAAACGCCGTAATTCGGCAAATTCACCTTGTCACGGCGACCGATAATTTTGCCATCATCAAGAACAAATACAGAATTATAGATACGGACAACATCGCCATCCTGTTCTCGATAAGGGGCGCCAACAATGATCGCCGCACCGCCATCAGCGGTTACCTGTGTTAGATGGGCAATCCCTGCCGCAACTTCGTGCATAAAGTCACTGCGCAGGACAAGGTCATCACACGGATATCCAGACAAAAACATTTCTGGCGTCACAATGATATCCGCACCGCCAGCAGTGGCCTTTTCACGGGCATCAATCAGACATTCAACATTGGCGGCTATATTGCCCAGATGAGAATTCAACTGAGCAAGTGCAATCGAGATGGGTTTATCAATCATAATACTGTTTCTATTTACGAATTAGGAATTCCCGACCCACTTTTACCCGCGCCTGTTTGTCGTAGGCGATGATATCAGCAGTCGCATAGGTTTCAGACCATATTTGGGGTAGAAACGAGCCTGTACCAATCAAATTAAGCGGTGCTTTTGCCAATGAAAACACGCGACATTTATCAGGGCCAAAGCCGCTTGAAGCAACAATTTTTACATTTTCAAATCCATGCGCATCAAGCGTTTCACGAAGATGCCAGACCGATGCCGCACTGACGCCCGTGCCCATCAAATTCTTGAGTTCGGCATCACTGCGATATCCACGGATCGCTTCGGGTACATTCCGTTCAAGCACGGCATATGACGTCTGCGTATCCAGCCCTTCGACGAAACGGCCACCATGCGTATCAAGCCGGATCGACAAGGCACCTGACTTTGCCAGATTATTGAAATGGTTTGCCACCTCAAGCGCATCAGTGATTTCATTACCAAAATAATCAACAAGAACCGTTAGCGGTGCATCGGGGATTGTTTCATGAAATAATTGCGCCGCCCGCAAGGTTGATCCGGCATAGCCAATCAGAGCATGTGGCATGGTGCCCATACCTTTTTCGGCACCAAAGAAATGCGCTGTGGCATCGGCTGCACACCCTATAAACCCAACAGCGCCTGTTTTGGCCTTTGCTTTTGCCGAACCAACCGATGCGCCATACGCCATTAATTCAGCCATTTCCGAACCCGCACAATGGCGAGCATCCATTGCCAAAAACCCGACATATGGCAATTCAATACACATATTGTAGGCGTTGTAAGCTGCCACACAGCTTGGCCCCAAACGTTGCAAGAATATTGTTTCCAGATCGACCAGTGCTGAAAACGGCCCGCTGATATAGCAAATTGGCTCACCCGCACCGATCCATGCCCCTTCGGCATATAGTTTTTCGATCTGCAACGTGACACCCCGGCTTTCGGCCATCGCTTCAAGCCAGTCAAACGCCAGTTTTCCAGCCAAAGTGACAGGCCGGCGCATAAATACAGCATAGGTCACGTCGCAATCGCCATGTGTCTGTACGATATTGCGCGTATGTCTGAAATAGGTATCCGTCAAGCTAGGCTGAACGCTTGGTGTGGGCCCTGTGCTGGCAAATTTTGACATCATGTCTCCCCGCTATCCGCAACGATGACGCGTGAAACATTTAGACGGCTTGTGACAATTCGGCCTGTCCACCACGGCGTCGTTTCATCAAGTCGGCAATAAGGAACGCAAGCTCAAGCGCCTGTGCACCATTCAAACGTGGATCGCAATGCGTATGATAACGATCCCCCAAACGCGCCTCAGTGACATCGACAACACCACCAACACATTCGGTCACATTCTGTCCTGTCATTTCAAAATGTACGCCGCCCGGATAGGTGCCAATTTCGTCATGCGCGTCAAAGAACCCACGCACTTCTGACATAATATCATCAACCCGTCGGGTCTTATAGCCGCTTGAAGCCTTGATGGTATTGCCATGCATCGGATCACAGCACCAGACCACATGCGCACCGTGTTTTTGCACAGCTTTGAGTAATGGTGGCAAGCCAGCACGCACCTTGTCAGCGCCCATGCGGGCAATCAACGTTAGACGACCCGGGATGTTATCTGGATTCAGCACATCGATCAGGCGCAATAATTCATCTGGATCAAGGCTTGGCCCACATTTCAATCCGATTGGATTCGAAATGCCACGCATAAATTCAACATGCGCGCCATCAGGCTGGCGGGTACGGTCACCGATCCAGACCATATGCGCCGATGTCGAATACCAACCTTGTTCATCGGTGATCGTATCACGGCGCGTCAACGCCTCTTCATAGCCCAGCAACAGCGCTTCATGGCTTGTATATAGTTCGGTTTCGGCCAATGGCCGCGCAGTCGCAGACGTGATACCACAGGCCTTCATGAAAGCAAGAGATTCTTCAATACGCTCGGCAAGTGCTTCAAATTTTGCGGTTTCAGGCGCATCACGCAGGAAATCTGTAACCCAGCTATGCACCTTATTCAGATCAGCAAGACCGCCCTGGGCAAAAGCACGAAGAAGATTGAGCGTGGCGGCGGATTGTTCATAAACGCGCAACAGCCGCTTTGGATCAGGCACGCGTTCCTTTTCGTTAAAGCCCATGGCATTGACCATGTCGCCACGATAGCTAGGCAATTCAACACCATCAATGATTTCGGTTGGTGCCGATCGCGGCTTGGCAAATTGCCCCGCCATCCGGCCAATTTTCACAACAGGCATTGAAGCGCCAAAAGTCAGAACCACAGCCATCTGCAACAACACTTTAAAACTGTCACGGATATTATTGGCTGAAAATTCGGCAAAGCTTTCGGCGCAATCACCACCTTGCAACAAAAAGGCACGCCCTTCAGCGACATCGCCAAGACGATCACGCAAATTTTGTGCTTCACCAGCAAATACAAGCGGCGGCATAGCCGAAAGTTTTTTCTCGACCATCTGTACCTTATCAGCATCGGGGTATTCCGGCACCTGCAAAATAGGGTGCGAGCGCCAGCTAGTTGGCTGCCATTCCATAATTTTTGATCCTTATTTACACCACGAAAGATCGAAAGTGCATCGTTGATATTTCAATAAGCCCAATCATGCGTATTTGTGCCGAAAATTCAAGTTTTTTCGCCATGTGACAATGAATACGAACTGGCCTTGTCGCAGAGGGGCGATGAAGCCGTCAGCTTGAAAAACAGGCTAATCACGCGGCGAACGCATGGTCACAAATTCTTCGGCTGATGTAGGGTGAATACCAATGGTAGCGTCAAAGTCAGCCTTTGTGGCACCAGCTTTGACAGCAATCCCAACACCCTGCATAATTTCCCCGCAATCCGGCCCCATCATATGGGCCCCAACAACCTTGTCGCTGACATCATCGACAATCAGCTTCATATAGGTTTTTTCACCGCGTCCCGAAATGGTGTTTTTCATCGCCCTGAACTGGCTTTCATAAACCCGGATTTTGGCATATTTTGCCTTAGCTTCGGCTTCGGTTAAACCAACAGTGGCTATTGGCGGTTGGCTAAACACAGCCGAAGCAATGTTTTCATGGCTGATGGTGCGAGGCTTGTTGCCATATAAGGTATCAGCAAAAGCATGACCTTCATTGATCGCAACAGGCGTCAAATTCACCCGATCAGTGACATCGCCAACGGCAAAAATACTGGGTATGGATGAACGCGAATAAGCATCAACCAGCACTTCACCATTGCGTCCCATATCGACACCTACCTGCTCGAGACCTAGCTGGCTGGTATTTGGCTTGCGTCCAGTTGCGGCCATCACCTGGTCAACATGAATGGTTGAACCATCACTGAGGCTGGCTATTTTTCTGCCATTGTCAGACGCAAGCGCCTCAATTGTCGTCCCCGGGTGCAAGATAATACCGCGATCCTGCATCGCTACGGCAATATGTCGGCGCACATCTTCATCAAAGCCGCGCAAAGGCAGATCACCCCGATAGACAAGATGTGTTTTCGCGCCATAGCCATTGAAAATACCTGCAAATTCAAGCGCAATATAGCCACCACCATAAATTATGATTTCAGATGGAAACTCATCCAGATCAAGCGCTTCGTTCGAGGTTATCGCATGCTCATACATGCCAGGCACATCGATTATCTGCGGCATGCCACCGACAGCCAGCAGGATGGTTTTGGCGGTGATATCTTGATCATTAACGGTAACGCTATGCGGGCCTGTGACTTTGGCAAAGCCACGAAGCAATGTAACACCAGCATTCTCAAGCAAGGATACATAGATCGATTCAAGCCGGTTCAGTTCGGTATTTTTTGCGGTAATCAGATGTGCCCAATCATGTGTTGGCGTTTCAACATGCCAGCCAAAACCACGGGCATCTTCCACATCAGCGGAAAACATTGATCCATACATCAGCAGCTTTTTCGGCACACAGCCCCGGATCACACAAGTTCCGCCAGGCCGATCGCCTTCGATCACCGCAACCTTGGCACCATGCGTTGCTGAAATTCTGGCTGCACGGACACCGCCAGAGCCAGCGCCGATAACCACCAAATCATACATATATTCCATTTTGTCCCGTTTCATGTCTGCAAAAAAGACTGTGCCCGTTTGTATGCAGGCACGAGTCACTAAACACACATATGGGTCAAAGCGCAGAGATGCAATAGGTTATGATGAATGCTCACGCGAAATCAAGTTCGCTAATGACATCGGTAAATTCGGTATCATCAACATAATCAAGCAGAATAACCGCCGCCATATTATGGAAATTATTAATCATACTTGCCAATGACGCGCTTGTCGCATCGCTAAGATCCACAAAGCGATAAACCGTAATCGAGGCTTCACCCGAACAAATACCAAATGGCGAACTGCTTGTGGCTATTGTATCCTCAAGTAAAAGCATGGTCAGGAATGAGGCTTTGAGTGGACCCGTTCCATCCCGCGAGGCACAACAATAAAGTAGACCTTTATTGCCTGAATGCATAAGCTCAAGCTGTGTTATGAGGTTGCCCTTATCCGAGGTCATCCAGCGGCTTTTCGCCACTTCCAGAAGGGGCTTGTTCAATGGGGGAAATGCACTTTCAATCAAAGGTGCGACCTGATCTCTTATCTGTTCTTTGAGATGCTGGTTCATTATTCTGCTTGCTCCAGTTTACATAATGCCAATCGATAGACGTTAACATAATTTAACTATTTGTTAATGTTTAAACAAAATATATAGTAGTGGCTACTGTCCAGTGGTCTAATTCTTAAGGATCAAACCTACCAGAACCAAGGCAAGATATTGTTTTTGTATAAAAAAGAAAACAATTTTCTGATTTTATCAAAGTGGGGTTTCCACGCTGAAGATTGCACCGCATCATTATTATGATAGGTTGTTTAGCTATAGAATTACCGCGATTTTCTATCAGGACATTTACATGACGCCCACCTTATCCGCATCATATGAACAGCTTTTATGGCGCCCTGATCAGGACATTTTACAGAATGCCGAGATCAGCAAATTCATCTCTTTTCTGGCGCAAAACAGCACTTATGATGGTGATCAAGATTTCCAAAAGCTATGGCAATGGTCTGTCGATAATAGCGAGCAATTCTGGTCGATATTATGGGACTGGCATGGTGTCATTGGCAGCAAGGGTGACCGCGTTCTGATCGATGCCGACCAGATGCCAGGGGCAAAATTTTTTCCTGATGCCAAAATCAACTTTGCCGAAAATATGCTTCGCGACGCGGATGATACCATCGCTATCAGTGCCTATGGTGAAGATGGTCGCCGCCAGCGCCTAACCCGACGTGAATTATATAACAATGTCATGTCAGTGGCCGGATGGTTACAGCAGGCTGGCGTAGAAAAGGGGGATCGCGTCGCCGCCTATGCACCGAACGTTCCTGAAACAATAATCATGATGCTGGCATCCGCAACGATTGGTGCGGTTTTTTCAAGCTGCTCACCTGATTTTGGCCTTGATGGCGTGCGTGATCGCTTTGGCCAGATCGAGCCAAAAATATTGCTTGCCTGCGATGGATATCATTATGCAGGCAAACAGATAGATCGCTTACCTATTATTAAGGATCTTGTGGCCGCTGTGCCGTCAGTCAACAAAATCCTGATCATTCCCTATCTGAACGAAACACCTGATTTATCAGGTCTCGCCAATGCCACGCTATTCGCCGAAGCATTAAGCACCACGCCAGTTTCCGGCTTTACACAAATCGCCTTTAATGATCCGCTATATATTCTGTATTCAAGCGGCACAACCGGTGCGCCAAAATGTATTGTTCATGGCACTGGTGGCACGATGTTACAGCATATCAAGGAACATCGTCTGCACAGCAATGTTAAAGCTGGCGACAATGTTTTTTATTTCACAACATGCGGCTGGATGATGTGGAACTGGCTTGTTTCAGCCTTAATGATGAAAGCAAAAATTGTGCTTTATGAAGGCAATCCATTCTTCCCCGGCCCTGAACGTCTGTGGCAAATCGCCGAGACCGAAAAACTGAGCCTATTTGGCACCTCGGCCAAATATATCGACGCTGTCTCTAATGCCGGATATCATCCCAAGCAATCAGTTGATCTTGGCGCGCTTCGCAGTCTTTTATCAACAGGCTCGCCGCTATCTTCTGATGGCTTTGATTTTGTTTACCAATCAATCAAAGATGATGTGCAACTATGCTCAATTTCAGGAGGTACGGACATCGTGTCCTGTTTTGTCCTCGGCGCACCATCCCAACCTGTTTATGCTGGCGAAATCCAAACACGCGGCCTTGGTATGGCTGTTGATGTTCTTGATAATGATGGAATGTCTGTGCGCGGCAAGCAAGGCGAATTATGCTGTTGCGCCCCCTTCCCTTCAATGCCGGTGATGTTTTGGAATGATCCAGACGGTAGTAAGTACAAAGCAGCCTATTTTGAGCATTTTCCGGGCGTATGGCGACATGGTGACTGGGCAACATTAAACGAGCGTGGCGGTATTGTCATTCATGGACGATCAGATGCGACACTCAATCCGGGTGGTGTGCGCATTGGCACTGCCGAAATTTATCGTCAAGTTGAGTCCTTTTCCGAAATTATCGAAGCTCTTGTCATTGGCCAGAATTGGGATAATGATGTGCGCGTGATACTGTTTGTTCGGATGGCTGATGGATGCGCTCTGTCAGATCAGATCAAAGCTGATTTAAAGACAGCAATCCGTAAAGGCGCTACCCCGCGCCATATTCCGGCTGTTATTGTTGCGGTGCCAGATATACCGCGCACAAGATCTGGCAAGATAACCGAACTTGCGGTGCGTGATATCATCCATGGACGTGATGTAAAAAACACATCGGCCTTGGCAAATGCCGAAGCGTTAGATTTTTTCAGACATATTGATGAATTGCAGAGATAGTATCAAACCAAGCCATCAGGTCAGCCCCTTTATATCATTAGGCACAGCGCAGTGCTATTGGCACGTTTAGTGGTGAAAACCCCAGATACTATGGCGCTTGCACGGGTTGTGGCTATGGTCATAGTTGCGCTGATGATCAAACAGCTTTAATTTGCAAAACCCTGCTTAATGAGTCCTTGAACAGCGCTACTATTGGCAAAGCGCCGGCGATTTTTTTTGAAAAACGGCAGCGCAAAGGCAAGCTGGTTGGTCTCTGATTGCTTGAGCAAGTCATCATCATCGAGATTTTCAATTTTAGCCGCGCCACATGGATGGATTACATAGGTATGTTCAGCACTGACCCGGTTGGCGATGGTCTGAAATTTTGCTTTGGAGCCAACTGGCCATTTCTCACGTAGGACAGTCACAACAATGAAATTGGCGCCCGCATCAAATTGTTTGGCAATCGCATGGTTTTCGACATGGTCTTTGGCGATTAACGTCATCGCCGCAAGATGCGCCGGATCAGCCGCCAGCTTTTCGCCGCGGTCTTGATCCATCCAATGTCCCAGAATATTGATACGGTCTTCAGCTGCCAAACCCATCAATAGCGGCAATCCCGCATCCGTGCTGGCATCCATATCGATATCGACAATATCAGACTCGCCCATAATACGAATAAGACGTGTTGGCATCAGAGCCTCCTAAGGGACGTATAAAATAATCAGGTGCCCGTTATAGAATATCAGGATGCTTTTGCAACAAGCATTCAATCAACCCCTTATTTAAGATTATTCAGGAGCGATTGTGGTTTCACGATTACGAACAAATTCGCGCCATGCGATCACCAGACAACTTGATATGATGATTATAACACCGACGATCTGCGTCGCATTCATGACCTCGGCAAACATAAAATAGCCTGCCATTCCCGAAAGCGGAATTTGCAAATAACGAATAGATGATACCACCACCGCATCCGAGTATCGATAGGCGCTTGTAAAGCATATTTGCAAGGCCGAACCAATGACGCCAAGTAAGATCAAATCATACAATAATTGCCCACCAACCGGATCAAGCAAGTCCGGCATTGTGAAAACAACAAACCCTGCCACAATCGCGCCTGACCCATTATACCAAAGGGCAACGCTGGCTGGTGCATCACCACGACCAAGGCGCCGCAAGACAATTGATAACGCCGCCCCCGACATTGCCGCACAAACACCAAATAGTGCATATAATGAAAGCGCACCTGCGAATGGATCAGTTACGATGAAAACACCAGACAGACCAGCAATCACCGCTGACCAACGATATATACCTATTCTCTCGCCAAGCATAAGCGGCGAAAAAATGGTTACAAAAATCACCGCACTTTGAAATAGCGCTGTTGCCTGCCCAAAAGGCATGTTTCGTATCGACAAAAACCAGAAAATTATGCCAGCGCCGCCAAAAATAATCCGCAAAACCAAAGTCTTGGTCTGGTTTATCTGAAGGAACTGTCCACCACGCACATATAACGCATAGATACATAACAACGGAATTGAAAACAGAAACCGATAAAATAATGTGGTTACAATGCCAACATCTACGGCGGTTTTTTTAATAAGAATACCCGTTGCAAGACCAAACAATACAGCGAGGAAGCTAAGAACCAAACCCAACAATGGGCGCGATACAGATAACGAAAATGATGAGGTCACAAGGCGTCCCAGTTTTACCGACCCAACTTTTGGCTCAGGTGAGCACACAACTTTAGGCGGCAAAAACAACAGCTGAATAATATAGCAGTGATATATTATTCACAGACAACACTCCAATGAAAACTACCCGACACTAGAAAAATGTAGGACGTAATAGTGTCAACATCTGCGCGCCAGCCAGCATGACTAACATCAAAAAAACACCAAAGATTGTGCGGTTACGGGAAATCGATCCATCGGCTCCTTCAATGGTGCCCGGAAGATCAGTTGCCTGTCCTTTGATCATCGCCATGGTCAAGCCACGTTTTTTGATAAATTTATAAACAAGAATAGCCGCAATATGCAGAAACAAAATAAGAAATAATACTTTTTCACCTAAATGATGAATTGAACTGGCCGTCTTATTAAAGGCAGGCAGAAGATGAGCCAATGGCCCATCAAACAGAATACCGTCAGTTGAAATGGAGCCGCTGAAAGCCATAAACCATGTAATCATTAAAAGCGCCAAAACGGCGTAGCCAGCAAGCGGGCTATGTCCTGCCCCGCGGACTTTGTGCCGCCCTGCCATTTCTCCACGCAACCATTGAATAGCCGTGACGGGTCCACACAAAAAATTGGCAAAACGCGCATGATGACCGCCGATAAACCCCCATATTACACGCCATCCAACAAGTGCCATAACAGCAAGTCCAAATCGTTCATGCACAGCAAGCACCCCAATCTTAGCAGACATGATCGCGCCAATTACAGATATGGCCAATCCCCAGTGGAACAGTCTTAGCGGTAAATCCCAGATACGCATTGATCGTCTCCTCTGTTTTCAGATAAAATAGATTAGTTTTCTATAGCTTAATCAAATTATAATCTTCGTGATATGACAAATGACTTGTTAATTGACATGAATGCGATCCTGCTTGCGTCTGGCGGTGCCATTGATCAACTAAGCACGATTGACGCTGATGTTGCTGATGTCATAAAGCAGTATGGACCACCACCTGATAGATCGCTTCCTGCCAATTTTGATACTTTGGCACGCGCCATCGTCGGGCAACAGATTTCGCGTGCAGCTGCCACATCAATATGGAATAGAATGGAAGCAAATGGCGTTAGCGAGGCAGATGTCATTGCAACAAAATCACCTGATGATCTTGCCGGACTTGGCTTGTCGCGCCGCAAGGCCGAATATATCATCGGTATCGCTGACGAAATCGTATCAAAGCGGATTGACCTGCATGAATTGGCCACATGGGATGGACAGGCAGTGCAAGACCGGCTTGTGCAAATTCGAGGCATAGGCGCCTGGACAGCAGATAATTTCCGCCTTTTTGCTCTGGGCGACATGGATGCCTGGCCTGTTAACGATATTGCGCTTCAAGAAGGTATGAAGCGGCTGAAAAAACTGTCACATCGCCCAAAGGCATCTGAAATGGAAATGTTGGGCGAGGCTTGGCGGCCTTATCGTGGGGCTGGTGCGCTGGTGCTTTGGCATCTTTACGGAATAGTCGTACGTAAAGCCACGATCAGCGATATCTAATCAAACAAATCAGCCTGATTAGGCTTTGCTGGCAACAATGCGTCAGCCGAAAGCGGCGTCACGAGCTCCGGATTATCATTGCCTACATTGCCAACATCAGCAGCAACCCGATACCAGTTAAACCAGTCGGATGGGGCAACCTTGCACTCTCTTGCGGCTGTATCGAGGTCACTGCCAAGCCATTGATTCCAAGCATCAGCAGCTATAACAAGCGGCTGACGATGTTGTATTTCACTTAACTTTTCGTTTGCGGCGCTGGTCATAATCAAAAAATTCAGATCGCCGCCGCGCTGAAAGGTCAAGCCGGCAAAGCCCATAACATCCCC
>NZ_CBFHNB010000003.1:14109-61991 GCF_965657105.1 Puniceispirillum sp. (SeqCode) | reverse complement strand
GGGGGTTGGTCTTGTTGATGACCATATGACAACATGCTGGCGCTATCACGGATTACGCTGAAACGCGATGATGCACAGCTATGATATGCCGTAAGTCTTGCGCCGCATATAATCAGTGGCCAATGTTCGGTTGCCCAGCGCTTTTAATGTTGCGCTGTCGATTGGATCACGCATTGTGATATTAACGCTGGTGCCCATTAATTTACATATCTCACGGAACATGAGTGAATAGCCGAGCGTTAGGCTGATCCGGCGCGCCATCTGGAATAGGACTGAGTTGCGCCCATCAAAATAGAACGGCACAGTGGTAGTGTTTTTCTGTTCAGCCAGCTTGGCGGCAAAGGTTTTCCACTCGATATCATACACAGTGCCAAATAGGCGTGGTGCCAGCGAGATAGCGCCTGCTGGGAAAATGATAATCGCGCCATCATTTTTAAGGTGCGTCATAGCATCTTTCCTGACCTGTAGATTATTGGCCAGTGCAGCTTCGGTCTCATCAAAATCGATGGGCAGGATTTTATCCTTAACAGCGGGTGCCTGTCTGAGAACGCGGTGGGTGATAATCTTATAGTCATCCCGCACTTCCGCCATCAAGGCGCATAGAACAAGGCCGTCAATGACGCCATATGGATGGTTTGATACAGCAACAACACGACCGGTTTTGGGGATCTGCGCTTCTTGTTCAAACTGGAGATTGATTTTAATACCAAGGCGATCCAGTGCATCCGACCAGAAATGTGATGGGTGAAGATCTTCGCT
This sequence comes from Puniceispirillum sp. (SeqCode), assembly GCF_965657105.1. Classification (NCBI taxonomy): domain Bacteria; kingdom Pseudomonadati; phylum Pseudomonadota; class Alphaproteobacteria; order Puniceispirillales (SeqCode); family Puniceispirillaceae (SeqCode); genus Puniceispirillum (SeqCode); species Puniceispirillum sp. (SeqCode). The sequence goes on along the minus strand of NZ_CBFHNB010000003.1, from coordinate 61,232 downwards.
GACATAGTCAAAATAGAGCTGGCTGATTTTTGGTTGACCAGTGGCGCGTTCAAGCGAACGAATCACTTTGTTCGAAAACGGCCCCATTTCGGCATCGGCAAAAGAAAACACGGGATGCTCTTCTGCTAGTGCTATATTGCTGTGATTATTCATACATCATCCATAAATGTCACTTAAAACACTGTCAAAATAATAATTAAATATTACAGAATAGTGACATATTTACATATAATTATTTCTACTGTTTTGCACAGGCTTAAGTATTATATTAATAATTAGATATGAGATCAGAGTTCAGAAATATAGAGCTCATTACCCACATATATCTAAGAATTTACAATAAAATTTATATTTAAAGGTGGGTTTTGCCTCGTTAAAAATACCAAAAACTAGACTTTGATATATTCTTGTATAAGTATAATCGAATTAGCTTTTGCTTAAATAAGTAGCCATTTAATGAATCTTGAATTAGCTGAAATTCAGAAAACAACAGACAAACTCATCACTGAATTTTGTTTGATGTATGATGCTGATCAGTCGGTGTTACGTAAAGAGGTTGCAGATATAACTCCAAGCCAAGGCGCACATAATGACGAATACGTTGCTCAAGCCACGCTAAAAGCTGTTTGGAGTGCCATAGCGGTTAGAGCCAAGGGTTATGAATTTGCTATTTTAGTGGGATCAAAGACGGCTGAAGCCCCCCCAATTCCTTTTAATTTCATGAAAAATTACGCTCCTGACCTACGTAGCGTCTTTCAGCGTGCAAAGTATTTTACCAGATATCTTCCCGCGGCGGATATTAAATGCCGCGAAACCGCGGATAATTTATCTCTTTATATGAAAGTGCAAGACCCAGATCATGGTTCATGCCTGCGGATAGCATCTTATTTTACCTTTCTGATCAAGATGGCACGCGCACAGACATCGGAACCGTTTATTGTTAAAAAACTAGAATTAGACCAGCAATATACAAATTGTCTCCAGCTACGAGACTTTATGGGCTGTGACATAGAGTATTGTGACACAAATTCCATTCATATTAAAAAATCCGAAGCAACGGTGCCTTTTCTGGGGGCTAATGCGGTTATGTGGACGGAGGCAGAAAGTGAACTCTGGCGGCGTTCATTTGGCGCTGAAAAATCTGCTATTTATAAAGACGTATTTAGCATTTTAATAGAAACACTGCCAATGGGTAATGGAACGATTGATCCGGTCATAGAGCGGATGGGGATCAGCAAAAGAACATTACAGCGTCGCCTCAAAAAGGATGGTATCAGTTTCCGTGAACTTCTTAATGAAACACGTTTCTGGCTAGCCTCAGAATTTCTAAAACAGGGTGACATGTCCAAAACTGAAATAGCCTATCGGTTGGGATATAGCGATCCAAACTCATTTTATCGGGTGCATAAAGCTTGGAAAAAGTCGCGTTTTGCTGACGGCAAAATATAAACGCCTGTCCATTCAACTGCTGTAAAAGTAGTTCACATTTGCCTCAAACCATAAAATTCGGACAATTTAGCATTTTGAGATGCTGGATCATGGTGATTTTGAAATTGATACAAGATACTGCCGAAATAAATTCCTTTTTACTAAAGTATTGAAAAATATATAACTATTTATATAAATAGCAAATATCTATTAGTATTATTGCGTAAATGAGAAAACTGTTTTTATTCAATTAACACATTGTTAAATAATAGAAAAAATAGAGTTTTGAGTAAGTGCTGGTTAACAAGGTGGTTAATTATTGAAGTGTATCAGATTTGATGAATAATTGGCGAATCGTGAACGTTGCCGGTTCGGCTCAGTTTGCGCGATCATAATCTAAAATGATCAATCTGTTAACGGAGGTTTAAAATGAAGATTATGTCGGGTACTTCAAAGGCGATCTTGGCTACTGCCACTGTTGCCCTTTTCCCTACAATTGCATTCGCTGCTGACGCAAATCTAGCCAGCGATGACTATGTCGGAATTTCGTTCTGGCTAATTTCAATGGCACTTGTTGCCTCAACAGCATTCTTCTTCTTGGAGACACAGCGTGTTTCTGCAAAGTGGAAGACATCCCTGACAGTGTCTGGCTTGGTAACTTTGGTTGCTGCCGTTCACTATTTCTATATGCGTGACGTGTGGGTCAGCACAGGTGACACACCAACTGTATATCGCTATATTGATTGGCTTATCACAGTGCCGCTTCTCATGGTTGAGTTCTACTTGATCCTGCGGGCTATCACAAATGTATCAGGTGGCGTTTTCTGGCGTCTGATGATTGGTACACTTGTCATGCTTGTCGGTGGTTACGCTGGCGAAGTCGGTTACATGGGCGCATGGCTTGGTTTCATCATTGGTATGGCCGGTTGGGCATACATTCTGTATGAGATCTTTGTTGGTGAAGCGAGCCGGATTTCAGCTGAGCAAGCTCCTGAGTCTGTTAAGTCAGCCTTTTCAACAATGCGTTGGATTGTAACTATTGGTTGGGCGATTTACCCGATCGGTTACTTCTACGGTTACTTAGGTACAGGCGATCCAGCATCTGCTGCTGCATCACTTAACGTTATCTATAACTTGGCCGATGTTCTGAACAAGATTGCGTTTGGCGTAATCATCTGGAACGTTGCTGTTACAGAGAGCGAAGCATCCAAGTAATATATTATGAGGCGGTCTTCGGATCGCCTCATATTCTTTCCGCTGGTGAATATAAACATACAGGGGTAAGCCATGCCGAATCTTTCGGTAAAACAAAGTTCGATATTCCGGGACGTTACACCTCGTGCTGACGCCGAGGGGGCTAACTCTCAAAGACTTCATGAATTTATTGTAAATAGGCTGCCTAAAGACGGAACCCCGCTTGCGGATGCTGCACGCCATCATTTTGCCAAACCAGGTAAAATGTTGCGGGCAAAGATGGCACTCAGCGCGGCAAAGCTTTTGAAAATTGATCAAGCGGCAGCTTTACATTGGTCAACCTCTATTGAGGTTTTGCATAACGCATCTTTGATCCATGATGATATTTGCGACGGTGATAAAATGCGTCGTGGCCGTGTAGCTGTATGGGCAAAATATGGTCGTGATGTGGCTTTGACTTTGGGTGACTGGCTGATTGCGTTGTCATTCGAACTGGCAGCCGAGGCAGCGCAACGCGCCAACACACCAATGCTGGTGAAAATTCTGGCCAAACATATGGCGACCACTACGGCTGGCGAGGCGGCTGAATTTTCAATTCAGTCAAGCTATAGCTGGGATCATTATCTGCGGATTGCCGGTGACAAGACCGCGCCGCTTCTCACCGCGCCGCTGGAAGGTATTGCCGCCATGGCTCTTCATGGCGACGCAGCAGGTGCCATTGGTTCGTATTTCCGCCATCTTGGTAAAGCGTATCAGATCGCCAACGATATCCTGAATTTTCGCGCTGATGACGGGGCGGCTGATTGCGGGTCGGATTTAGCGCGACGCGCGCCCAATGCGGTTATTGTAGTCTATCGTGAGCGCATGGAAGGCGACGAAGCGCTGGCCTTTGATAAATGGTGCAAGGAAGGCAGCAATGACGGCCTTGCCTTTTGGCTTCAAAAAATAATGGTATCGGATGCCTTGACCCAAAGTGCTGTCCGTATGCAGGGCATTCTCGACGAGTCAATACGGTGTGCAGCAGAAATGCCTGTCGAGCTTCAAACCGCCATAGCACCGGTACAAAATCTGCTTGAGGCAATATGTCTTCAATCAGTTGCTGGACTTGACCGCTAGGCATCGCCTAAGATTAATAGAAATGTTAATGATAGGTGTTTTATGACGTCACAAATGCCGGTAACGCCGTTGGATAGTGACCCAGCGGCAAGGGAGCATATTCTGGTGATTGGTGCCGGTTTTGGTGGAATTGCGGCGGCCTTGCGTATGCGGGCCAAAGGCTTTGAGGTAACGCTGGTTGACAGATTGTCAGCTATTGGCGGACGTGCTCAGGTTTTTGAGCGTGGTGGTTTCAAGCATGATGCTGGCCCAACCGTCATTACAGCGCCATTCCTGTTTGACGAGCTATATGAATTATTTGGTGAAAAGCGCGAAGACCATCTGGATTTCAGGTCGCTTGATCCTTGGTATCGGTTTTATTTTCATGGGGGCAGGCAGTTCGATTACCGTCCGTCGATCGAAGATACGAATGACGAAATTCGTAAATTCTCGGCAGATGATGTCAAAGGCTATGCGGCGCTTCTTAAAACATCGAAAGCTATTTTTGACATTGGCTTTGAAAAACTTGCTGACAGGCCGTTTACAAAATTATGGACAATGCTGGCGCAGATCCCCAGCTTGTTACGCCTGAAAAGCTATCATTCGGTGGCTGGCATAGTGAACAGCCATATCAAGCACCCCTTATTGCGACAGGCTTTTTCAATACATCCACTTCTCGTGGGTGGTAATCCTTTTACAACGACATCTATTTACAGCCTTATTCATTATCTTGAACGGCGCTGGGGCGTGTTTTTCTGCATGGGCGGTACAGGTCGTCTTGTGGCATCATTACATGAGCTTTTGATCCGGGTTGGCGTTACTGTTGAATTGAATGTCGATATTGCCGAAATCACGATGCAGGATGGCCGGGCAACCGGCGCCATTGCCGAAGATGGTCGTCGGTTTACTGCAGATAGGGTGATCTGTAATGGTGATCCGCCAACCGTTTATAGTCAGATGCTGCCAGCTGAAAAACATAGGAAAAAGCGGTTGCTGCCAGATCGTTTGACGCATTATTCTATGGGGCTTTATGTATTGTTCTTTGGCACCCGAACGCAATATCCCGATATCGCGCATCATACGATCTGGATGGGGCCTCGTTACAAGGAACTTCTGGCCGATATTTTTGATAAAAAAATTCTGGCTGATGATTTTTCACTTTATCTGCACCGTCCAACAGCCACCGATGCAAGTTTTGCCCCAGATGGTTGTGATAGTTTCTATGTTTTATGTCCGGTGCCGAATCTGCGTGGTAATATCGACTGGGATGTCAAAGGGCCTGAATTGCGTGATCGCATCGTCACCGCCTTGAGTGCCACGATCATGCCTGATCTGGAAACATCTATAAGTGATGAATTCTGGATGACGCCGGAAGATTTCAAAAAAGATTACAGATCAATGCATGGTGCGGGATTTTCGATTGCTCCTATTTTTGTGCAATCAGCCTGGTTCCGCTATCATAATCGTGACCCGCATATTCCTAACCTGTATTTTGCGGCCGCTGGGGCGCATCCTGGTGCGGGCATGCCAGGTGTTTTGTGTTCGGCAAAGGTTGTCGAGACATTGATCGATGATGATGTTCGATCGAATAGGTAAGGTGCATGAATATATCGCAAAAGAACATGCATAGTAATGAAGAACTACCACCCGAAATGTCGCTTGCCCGTAACGGCAAAAGCTTTAACTGGGCAAAACATTTTCTTGGCAATGAAATGGGAAAAAATGCGGCAAAATTATATAGTTTTTGCCGTTTGCTTGATGACATGGCCGATGGTGATATTCCAAATGGCAACACAAGACTTTTGGCTATTCGTGATGGCTTGAAAAATCATCAGCCAACGACAGATCGGGCGGTAACAGACTTTTATCCCTTTATGCAGGAAAAGAATATCGACAGCGATGTGGTTCTGGCACTGATTGATGGTCTGCTTCAAGATCAGAATGTTGTTGCGCTTGAAAATGAAGACGAATTGTTACGTTATTCCTATCGTGTTGCGGGCACTGTTGGGTTGATGATGTGCAAGGTTCTGAATTGTCATAATCCGGCGGCTCTTGCGCATGCCATTGATCTTGGTATCGCCATGCAACTCACCAATATTGCCCGTGATGTGCTTGAGGATGCGATGATGGGGCGGCGCTATCTGCCTGCATCATGGGTGGGCAACATCACAGCTGACGAAATTTTAGCCGCAATGCGATCTGCGGATACAGCCAGAATAAAACTTGTTGCTGCAGGCATTAACCGCCTATTGGCACTGGCTGAGATCTATTACGAAAGCGGCCTTCACGGTCTGGCCTATTTACCGGTGCGTGCGCATATCTCAATAGCCGTGGCAAGACAAGTATATCGACAGATTGGTGTTCAGCTTAAAAATCGGGGCACACCATGGCAACGTGGGCGTCAACATACAAATATCCTGACCAAAATTATCTGTACGTCGCAGGCTATGCAAAGCCTGCTATCGCGGCCAGCTAAAAGACAGGTGCATAATAAAGCTCTCCATCATACTTTGGCTGGATTGCCCTATGTTACCTGAGGCCAGATCGTCATCCATGTCCGGTATGTTTGATCATGCGCTGGCCAAAAAGCATATAGCCATTATCGGTGCCGGTTGCGCCAGCCTGTCACTTGCTGCCTTGGCTAATGAACTGCCGCGGGCACAGATTCATATCATCGAGTCGTCATATCCGGCGCATGCTGATCACGTCTGGGGATTCTGGGCGATGGACTGGCTGGACCGGGTACGCCCTCTGGTGCGCAAAAGCTGGCATAAATGGGCGATCGTGACTGAACATTCACATAGCATCATGCACACGGCGCAACATCCCTATCAGGCGATAAGCCGGCATCAATGGCTAGCGCAATGCCGTGACCAGGCCATCAAGCATGGCGTGACATTTCATGACAGTTTGGATGCGGCGCGCCTGGATGCAGAGGCCGAGATATTTGATAGTCGGCCACCAAAAGTGCCGGATGGTGTCATGCTTCAGCATTTTGCGGGGTTTGAGGTGCGCGCCCCAGCAGGTAGTTTTGATGAAAGCACGGCCATATTGATGGATTTCCGCTGCGATCAATCTCATGGAATGCACTTTATCTATTGCTTGCCGTTTTCGGATCGTGATGCGCTTGTTGAGTCAACTATGTTTTCACCGCAACAGGCACCGCAGCCTTTCTATGAAAAGGCGATAGCTGACTGGCTGACTGAGGTTGCCAAAATCACCGATTTTGACATTACACGGCGTGAAGCAGGTGTTATTCCGCTTGGGTTTTTTGCACGCCATGACCCTGATTTGCGGGGCGTCGGCGCTAATGCGGGGGCAATCCGGCCATCCAGTGGTTATGCCTTTGGCTTTATCCAGAAACAGATACATCATGCGCTTGCCAGAGTGAAAGCGGGAAAGCCACTGGCCTTTGACCCGCCGCATCGGACGGTCGATTTGTGGATGGATCGCGTTTTTCTATCGGTGTTGCGACATCAACCCCAGCTAGCCCCCAGAGTCTTTAGCCTGATGGCCGCGCGTTTGAATGGCGATGAATTTGCCATGTTTCTGAGTGGTGAGGCGACCATGAAGCTTCGGCTTAAAGTTATTTTGGCGATGCCGATATGGCCTTTTTTGCGCGCTTTGTTCCGACCTGAGCCAGATGCGTCATGATTATTGAAGCCCTCATGTCTTTTCTTGATACTTCACGCCTTGGCTGGGCCAGTTTGCTTGGGCTTGCGGCTGTCATTTTTATTGGTTTGCCACATGGGGCGTTTGACGGTGCTGTGGCTATGGCGCTTGGCTGGGCAAAACGACCATGGATGATGCTGGCCTTTATTGGCGGCTATATTGGTTTAGCTGCCTTGGTGGTTATCTTCTGGCTGGCATTTCCAGATATTGCCTTATTGGCATTTCTGGGTATCAGCCTGATCCATTTTGGTCTGGGTGACGCAATAACGGGCAAGGGTATAGCACTGCTGGTGCAGACGATTGCACATGGTGGCATGGTGATTGGGGGTATCAGCCTGTTCCATAAAGCCGAGGTTGATATCATCTATAGCTATCTGACAGGTGGCGATACTGAACTTATCTGGATATATATCGAACAGTCATCGATTGTCATTGGCTTGGCCTTATGTATATACCTCGCTTTGGCCATTATGCGTCCAGCTTTGCGCCCGCGGTTGTTTGAGATCGTCTGTCTGGGATTTATCTTTTATATGTTACCGCCTTTGGCAGGGTTTGCCTTCTATTTCTGCATGGTGCATACGCCGCGCCATTTATTCCGCATCTGGCGTCAGCTAGGTCGCCAGAATTTCAGCCCTAGATCAATGATGATCATGGCCGCGGGGTTTAGCTTTGCAAGCTGGTTGGCTGCCGGCATCGCGCTGTGGATGATGCCGTCATCGATGTCTGCTGATGCTCAACTGTTGCGCGTTATCTTTATTGGCTTGGCGGCATTAACCGTACCTCATATGATGCTGGTAGATGGTCTGTTCCGGCGTCATCAGCCATCCATAAGGGGGATCGCAGATATAATGCCAACAACTGACATTTCTTTCAAAAGTGATAGCGGCCAAGATAACTTACCCCAAGATAATAAGCCCCAAGATAATAAGCCCCAAGGACATAACGATGCGTGATCAGACACCCCCGATGGCCAACACATCTGACCGCAAAGATACGCATCTTGATCTGGCCATGTCACCTCTGGCACAGGCCGGTGTCAGCAATAGCATGGACAGGTTGCGCCTGACCCATTGTGCAATGCCTGAATGTGACCTGGATGCGGTGAATATCACAACCCAATTTCTGGGCTATGATCTGTCGGCACCACTTTTCATTGGGGCTATGACAGGCGGCACAAAGCGGGCGGACAATATCAATGCGGCGCTTGCCGAAACGGCGCAATCACAGTCTGTAGCTCTGGCAGTGGGCTCGCAGCGTGCAGGACTGGAAAATGGATCATCGCTCCGGCATTTACGGGCGTTGGCACCGGATGTCCCGATCATAGGTAATCTGGGTGCAGTGCAGCTTGCTGGCGATGGCGGGCTGGATCTGGCAAAGGCCGCGATTGACGATTTGCAGGCGGATGCCATTGCGATTCATCTCAACCCGCTTCAAGAAGCTGTTCAACCCGAAGGTGACCGTGACTGGCGTGGTGTTGCGGCCGCAATCGAGCAGGCGGTAAGCGACCTAACGGTGCCTGTAATTGTAAAGGAAGTAGGGGCAGGCATTAGCGCGTCCTTGGCGCACCGCCTGTTTGAAATGGGTGTCATGGGGGTTGATGTTGCCGGTCTTGGCGGCACCAACTGGACACGGATCGAGGCGGCGCGCATCACAGATGATGACGCTGCTCTTTTTGCACCGTTCCTTGATTGGGGTTTGCCGACACTTGAATGTCTTATTGATGTGTGCAACCGATGTCCGCACCACCAGATTATTGCGTCAGGTGGCATTCGTCATGGTCTGGATGTTGCCAAGGCTCTGTGGGTTGGCGCGTCGATGGTGTCGATGGCGGGGCCGATGCTGAAAATGCTGATCGATATGTCGGATGATGAAATGGCGATCGAGACACTTTCACCCGATACACTTTCAAGGGCATTGATGAACTGGCAAAAACAGCTAAAGCTTGCCTTGTTTTTGACGGGGTCGGCAGATATTGCCAGTTTGCGTCAGGCTGAGGCCGAATTGATATAGCCATGTCCGGCATGTATTAGCTAGGCAAAAAGGGCATTCGAGATGATGTTGGCTGACTCGGATAGCAACTTATATTTGTCGCGGGCATCCTGTTCTGAAAACCGTTGCTTGGGGCCATGCACCGCAAGCGTGGCATAAAATCGACCTTTGGGATCGCGAACAGGAACCGCTATGGCCACCATACCATCATGAAACTCTTCACTGTCAATTGCATAGCCATTCTGGGCAATCTGTCTTAATTCGACATTTAGCGAATCGATGCTGGCATGTGTACGTTCGGTAAAGATTTCCATTTTCAAACCCGTAAGCAACGCTTGCCGTATTTTGGGCTTTAGGTTTGACAGATATACTTTACCGCTGGCTGTACAGTGAAAAGGCACATGCGTGCCAATAGGCAGCAAAATCCGGAATGGCCAGTTTGTTTCCACGCGGTCAATATAACGCATACCATCACGTTCCGGCATGACAAAATTGACCGTTTCACCAACTTCATGCGCGATTTTAAGAAGCACCTGGTGACGCGATACCTGATTGGCCGACAAGCCAACCAATCCGGAAGTGAGTTTTAAAAGCCGGGTTCCAGTTTGCAACCGGCGTCCAATTTTTTCCAGATATCCTTCTGATACCATGGTTTGGCAAAGCCGGTGCGTGGTCTGTTTGGGCCAGCCAAGATGATCTGTAATTTCAGTTGGCGTCATTGGCTTACCCACCTCGGCAAGCACTTCCATGATGCGTAAGGTGCGCAAATTTGGTGCCACCTTGTCAGCTAGTTCTGTGTCTGTTGACGGTAAGCCATTCATGGTTATCTCGTTTGGGGTCATCTCGTTTGGTTGTCGCATCTGATTATAAATCTGAGTTAATTCTAGGCTGTTTTGCTTGACGGGTGAATATTCAAATCACCTATGACACAGATGGATGCAAAAATTTAGCTTGAACACACCGCAAATATATGGTGGAATTTTTGCAATATACAAGAAAAGGGACTAAAAGTCTCAAAAATCGATAAATATGGTTTTTTCAGTACATTTTGTGGTTCTGAAAAAATTCTCAAGTGTCTTTTGGGAGGAGATTACTTGAAATTTGACTATATAATTGTCGGCGCTGGATCTGCTGGATGTGCTCTGGCGAACCGTTTATCTGCAGATGGTCGAAGCCAAGTGGCGCTTCTCGAAGCGGGAGGACGTGACCTGAATCCATGGATTCATATTCCTGTGGGTTATTTCAAAACCATGGGTAATTCGTCAACCGACTGGTGCTATAACGCTGAAGCTGATGCTGGTCTGAATGGGCGCGCTAGTCCATGGCCGCGTGGCAAGGTGCTAGGCGGCAGCTCTTCGATTAATGGTTTATTATATGTGCGGGGTCAGCCAGATGATTTCAATCACTGGCAACAGCTTGGTAATAAAGGCTGGGGTTGGAAAGATGTGCTACCCCTGTTCAAACGTGCCGAGCATTGGGAAGGCGCCGAAGCCCCGGAACGAGGCAAAAATGGTCCACTGAATGTATCTGAAAATCAAGTTGATCGTGATATTGTAACGGCTTGGGTCGATGCGGCGGTTGCGGCAGGCTATAAGCGTACGTTTGATTATAATGGCGAAGATCAGGAAGGTGTCGGCTATTTCCAGATGACTATGAAGAATGGTCAGCGCTGTAGTAGTGCGGTTGCCTATTTGAAGCCAGCACGACGCCGCAAGAATTTACATATCATTACGCATGCACATGCTGAAAAGCTATTATTTAAGGGCAAAAGCTGTATTGGGGTTCAGGTCCGCATCAACGGTATCTCGCAAGATGTACATGCAGGTCGTGAAGTTATATTATCTGCGGGTGCGATAGGATCACCTCAGCTATTAATGGTGTCGGGTATTGGCGCGGCTTCGGAACTAGCCGAGCATGGTATTGAGATCAAAAATGATCTGCCAGGTGTTGGCAAAAATATGCAGGATCATCTGCAAGCCCGTCCGATTTTCAAAACCACAGCCAGCACGATAAATCTCGAAATTAATAATTTTTTCAAACGTATGCGTATTGCTTTGATCTATGCAGCATCGCGCTCGGGTCCGATGGCGATGGCTGTCAGCCTTGGAACAGGCTTTTTGAAAAGTGATCCTGCACTTGACCGTCCGGATATCCAGTTTCATATCCAGCCTTTTAGCGCAGATAGCCCGTCAAAAGGGCCACATGCCTTTTCAGCATTCACAGCTTCGGTTTTGCAGCTTCGTCCGGAAAGCACAGGCACGTTGTCATTGAGGTCGGCATCAATGCATGACGATCCAGTGATCCGGCCAAATTATCTGGCAACCCAGACGGATTGCGACACGATTGTTCGTGGCATTCAGATTGCGCGAAGCCTATGCGATTACGAACCCATTAAATCGCTCATCAGCGAAGAACACGCACCTGGCAAGAATATTGGCCGCGATGACACAGCTGGCATTTTGAATTGGGCACGTGATACCGCGACAACGATTTATCATCCTACCGGCACCTGTAAAATGGGACAGGATAAGATGGCGGTGGTTGACGAACGTTTGCGGGTGCGTGGCATTCAAGGCTTACGCGTCGCTGATGCGTCGATCATGCCGGTTATCACATCGGGAAATACAAATGCACCGGCCATCATGATCGGTGAAAAAGCATCAGATATGATTATGGAGGATGCGGCATGAATTGGGCCATGATCGCTGATATTTTACAGATTATTTTTGCAGATATTATTTTGTCTGGCGATAACGCTTTGGTGATTGGCATGGCGGCAGCGGGTCTTGCACCTGAATTGCGACGACGTGCGATTTTCATCGGCATGATGATGGCGGCAGGCTTGCGTATTGTGTTTGCCGTGCTTGCCAGTTACCTGCTTGCCTTTGAAGGCATATTGCTGATTGGTGGCGTGCTACTGGCGTGGGTATGCTGGCGGTTTTACAATGATTTGCGTGAATTCAACAGCGCATCTGAAGCGGCTGATGATGAAACTGAGTCATCGGGCGACAAACAGGGTTCATCCTTTACGCGGGCTTTATTCACCATTCTGGTGGCTGATGTGTCGATGTCGATTGACAATGTTGTCGCGGTGGCGGCGATTGCGCGCGATAATACGATGCTTTTGGTCTTTGGTTTGGCGCTGGCGATTACCTTCATGGCTTTGTTCGCATCAATGATCATGCGCGTGATGTTGCGTTTTCGCTGGCTGTCATATCTGGGCCTTTTCTTTTTGATCTATTTGACCGCCATGATGCTTTATGACGGTGTTAACGAACTGAATCTTATAACTATATTTTTATAGGGGAATGGCTTGATAGATTGTTGAAAGATAATTTTGTGAGCTGAGGCCTGAATATAGCCAAGGCCTGAACATAGCTAAGGCAGGTAATTGAAATTTGATCCACGACAAAAGCTAAGCTGTAATGCCTTCATCAGCACACGCGGATCATAAATGAAGGCAAAACTTGGGAGGATGATTATGTCCACTTTAAAAATGGTAAGAAATGGTATTGCTTCCGTAGGAATCGGTGCCGCTATTCTTCTTGCGCCTGTGGTTGCACAAGCAAAGGAAGTTAATATCCGTGTGCAGGCCGTTCTTGGTATGCAGACTACGGAAGTTAAAATGCTAAAAGATTTTATGGCTGACGTTACCGCACTTACTGGCGGTGAGGTTACTTTTGAAGTTCTGCCAGCGGGTGCAGTGGTTGGTGTTAAAGAAACACTTGACGCTGTTGACGCCGGTCTAGTAGATGGCGGTTTCGCCTGGACGCATTACTGGTCAGGCAAGCATCCAGCAGCCATGCTGTTTGGTTCACCTGTTGCTGGTGCCGGTGTTGGTATCGATAACATTGCGTTTATTTCATGGTTTCTGAATGCAGGCGGTAAAGAGCTTTATGAGCGCCTGTGGGACGAAATGGGCATGAATGTAAAAGGCTTTATGCTTCAGCCAGTTGGCCCAGAGGCACTTGGCTGGTTTAAAGAGCCAATCAACTCAATGGACGACTTCCGTAAGTATCGTTTCCGCACACCTCCAGGTCTTCCTGGCCAGTCATATAAAGACATCGGCGTAGCTTCTGTTGCTATGGGCGGTGGTGACATTCTGCCAGCGCTGGAAAAGGGTACAATTGATGCGGCTGAGTGGTGTTGTCCAAAGCCTGATATGGACTTTGGTTTCCATAAGGTACTAAAGCACTATTATCTTCAGGGTCTGCATCAGGTTGTTGTGAATGCTGATATGTATCTGAACAAAGATGTTTACAACTCACTGACCGACCACCAGAAGAAGTCTTTTGAAGTTGCTGCTAACGCATCTCTGATCAAAGGCATGTCTGCTCGTATCTATGATAACGGTGTTGCCTTGCATGAGCTGACAACAAAGCATGGTGTTATATTGCATGATACCCCCGCTGATTACTTTCCAGCTTATATGAATGCAGCAAATGCTCTCTTGGAAAAGAACTCTGCTGAAAATGAGTTCTTTGCCGAAGTATGGCAATCACAGAAGGATTTTGCTGAAATCGCAGTTCCTTTCTGGTCAGGTGCACAGACATCTAATGCCAAGCTAGGCATGGCATATGCGAACACCCTGAAGTAATTTTAGGGGATTAAATATGGCGGGTTCCCAATGTTTTGGGGACTCGCTCACATTATTCATTTTGATATTTTATCTGCCGGTATTGCTGGCTGGATGCTATTTAAAGAATTGTCGATATAAAGGGGAATAATCATGGCGCAGAATGAAGAGGGTCAAGAACTCGATATTTCTGACGAGTTGATTGCGGAACGGCGTGCTGGTGAACCTGGCGATACGCCTGAAGATATGCATCCTTGGATGCGTGGTATTGTTGGTAATATCGACGTGCTCAATAACTGGGTTGGTAAAATCACCTGCTTTATGCTGGTGCCGGTTATTTTTGCGATGATTTATGAAGTCGTCGCGCGCAAGGTGTTTGTGGCACCGACTAACTGGGCCTATGACACAAGCCGCATGTTCTGTGGTGCGATGTTTATGATGGGTGCTGGTTACGCATTGATGCGTGGTGTGCATATCCGGGCTGATTTCCTGTTCCGTACCTGGTCACCTCGTACGCAGGCGATTGTCGATGCGTCGCTTTATTTACTGTTTTATTTTCCAGCGTTGCTGTTCTTTTTCTGGGTGTCGATGGATTACACGGTTAAAGCATGGGTAACGTGGGAACGGTCAATGGACACCGCGCTTATGGCCCCTTTGGCACCAGCCCGCTCGGCGATGCCGATTGGCGCGTTTTTACTTTTGATTCAGGGTATTGCTGAATTATTGCGCTGTTGTCACCAGATGGGGGGTGCGGCACAACGTCGATTGTTACAATTCCTGCCTGTCTATATCATCGGTCTGGCATTGGTTTTCGGCAATGTGTTTTTCCCTGATGTGATCACCCTAGGCGGTATGTTTGAAAGTGGCCTGAAAGGTGCAGGTGGCCTGTCGCAACCCATGATTGGCGTGATTATGATTGCGGTCATGTTGCTGGCCATTTTCATTGGTTTTCCAATTTCCTTTACCTTGATTTTCCTTGGTTTCGTATTTGGTGCCTGGGGATTTGGTGGCAAGATGGTGTTCTATCTTCAAACCTTGCAGTTCAATAATGTGATGCTTGAACAGACGCTAGCCGCGGTGCCGCTTTTTGTGTTCATGGGCATCATGATGGAACAGGCCGGTCTGATGGAACGTCTGTTCACTTCGGTGCAGCTGATGTTGTCTCGAACCCGTGGCGCGCTCTATCTGGCGGTGCTTTTTGTATCGACCATCTTTGCCGCGGCAACAGGTATTGTGGGGGCGTCGGTGACCATTCTAGGTATCATGGCTGCCAAAACAATGAATCGCTCAGGCTATGATGTCCGTCTTGCCGCTGGAACAATTACCGCGGGTGGTACGCTGGGTATTCTGATTCCGCCATCGATCATGCTGGTTGTGATGGGGCCAGTGTTACAGGTGCCGGTTACTGATTTGTTTGCGGCTGCGATTATTCCGGGAATCATGCTGGCATCGATGTATGCTGCATATGCGTTGATCCGGTGCTGGCTCAATCCATCACTGGGGCCGATTTTGTCGCCAGAGGATCAGCCGGTTACCTCATCCTTCTACTGGCTTGAGTCCACTCTGGTGATTTCATCGATCATCATCCTGTTCACATTGATAGTGAAAGCGCTGTCTGGCAGTCTTCAGGGCATATTCCCATTTTCGTCAATCCTGATCCCGCTTGGTTGGATGGGCTTGATGTATTATGCCTCGATCTGGGTGAAAAAGAATCAGCCCGCTGGTTTTTTCTTTTCTGATCTATGGTATGAGTTCTTTATGGGCTTGGTGCCGCCATCGGCGCTGGTTGCGTTTGCTTTGGGATCAATTCTGTTTGGCTGGGCAACCCCTACTGAAGGCGCTGGCTGTGGTGCATTTGGAGCTTTGATTCTGACCATTGCCTATCGCAAGCTGACGTCAAAGATGTTCTATGAGGCGTTACTGAAAACCCTCGAAATTTCGGTATTAATTCTATTCCTTGTGGCGGCATCTAACTTCTTTGGTGCGGTGTTCTCGCGTCTTGGTACGCCGATGCTTCTGACCGAATTTCTTCTAGCGTGGGATCTCTCGGCAACGATGGTGCTGGTCATCATCATGGCTTTGATTTTCTTGCTGGGTTGGCCGCTGGAATGGGTGCCAATCGTGCTTATTATTGTGCCGATTTTGATCCCGGTTTTGGTCAAACTCGACATTAATCTGACATGGTTCGGTATTCTCGTAGCGGTTAATTTGCAAACAGCGTGGCTTAGTCCGCCTGTTGCATTGTCGGCTTATTTCCTCAAGGGCGTTGTGCCTGAGTGGGATTTGAAAGATATTTACTTTGGCATGATGCAGTTCATGGTAATCCAGTTGATTGGACTTGCGCTGATTTTCTCATTCCCGGAAATTGCATTGTGGTTACCTGAATATATTTACGGAAAATAGGATTTTAAAATATGACAATTACGTATATCAAAAAAGCGTCGAAAACCCCGCAAACTGGCACTGACGAAACGCAAAAGATCGTTGCCGATATGCTGGCAACCATCGAAGCAGGTGGCGAAGATGCGGCGCTTGAATATGGTCGTAAGCTTGATGGTTTTAATGGCAATGCGGTGGTGAGCGCTGAACAGATTGCAGCTGCTGCCGACGCTGTTTCACCACAGCTGAAAGATGATATCCAGTTCTCGCTTGATCGAGTGCGCACCTTTGCCGAAGCCCAGCGCGACTCGATCAAGTCGTTTGAAACCGAATTATCACCGGGCTTGTGGGCGGGTCAGAAGCTGATCCCGATTGAAACAGCGGGTTGTTATGTCCCAGGTGGTCGTTACGCGCATGTGGCGTCAGCGATTATGTCGATTGCAACGGCAAAGGTTGCTGGCGTAAAGCATATTGTTGCTTGTTCAGCACCGAATGGCGAAGACGGACCAAATCCGGCCATTCTCTATGCTATGAATTTATGTGGTGCTGATACGATTTTGTCATTAGGCGGTGTGCAGGGTATTGCGGCGATGGCCTTTGGGTTGTTTACCGGCAAGCCAGCTCGTATTCTTGTCGGACCTGGTAACCGTTTTGTCGCTGAAGCCAAGCGAAGCCTGTATGGCCGTGTGGGTATCGATATGTTTGCCGGACCTACAGAAATTGCGGTGATCGCTGATGAAAGCGCTGATCCGGCTGTTGTCGCCGAAGATCTGGTCAGTCAGGCTGAACATGGTCCGGACTCGCCAGCATGGCTATTCACCACATCACAGAAGCTTGCTGATGACGTGATAGCTCAGATGCAGACACATATCGAAGCGTTGCCAGACATTGCACGTAATGCAGCGACTGCCGCATGGCGTGATTATGGTGAAGTCGTTCTGTGTGATACCGATGA
The DNA here is from genome assembly GCF_965657105.1 of Puniceispirillum sp. (SeqCode). Taxonomy (NCBI): domain Bacteria; kingdom Pseudomonadati; phylum Pseudomonadota; class Alphaproteobacteria; order Puniceispirillales (SeqCode); family Puniceispirillaceae (SeqCode); genus Puniceispirillum (SeqCode); species Puniceispirillum sp. (SeqCode). Next base: position 43,944 of record NZ_CBFHNB010000003.1, on the reverse strand, counting down.
AGAGGTTGCAACCATTTCTGACGAATATGCGGCCGAGCATCTCGAAGTGCATACATCTAAAGATGACTGGTATATGGACCGTTTGCAAAACTATGGATCACTTTTCGTTGGTGAAGAAACGACAGTGACCTATGGCGATAAATGTTCAGGCACCAATCACATTCTGCCAACCAAGGGGGCGGCACATTATACAGGTGGTCTGTCTGTGCATAAATTCATGAAGGTTGTAACAACCCAGCGTATGACCCGCGAAGCTAATCGTGAAGTTGGCGCCGCTGCCGCACGTATTTCGCGGCTTGAGGGTATGGAAGGTCATGCACGTGCTGCCGATGTGCGGTTACGTAAATACTTCCCAGGCGAGAATCTGGGCTAGGCATGAACACCAACGCTGATATCACTGTTTCGCTAGCGGGTAAAACCGCGCTTATTACCGGCGCCAGCAGTGGTATTGGTGCTTTCATGGCTGATGAGCTTGGCAAGGCTGGCGCACGCTTGGTGCTTGTCGGGCGACGTAAAGAACGTCTTGATAATGTTCTTGCTGGCTATGATGGCATATCGACTGCGCTTGATCTGATGCAAGCGGACGCCATTAACGGAGTGAAAACGGCTTGTCATGATGCGGGTATACATCCTGACATCATTGTTAATGCGGCGGGTGTTAATCATCGCAAATCGGCGGATGATATTTCAGCTGAATTATGGCAGGACACAATTCATCTGAACCTGTCTGTGCCATTTCTGGTGGCACAGGCCTTTGTCCCGCATATGAAGACGGCAGGCTGGGGACGGATTATTAATATTGCGTCCTTGCAATCGGCGCGTGCTTTTGAGAATGGCATTGCCTATGGGGCGGCCAAGGGCGGTATTGTTCAGCTTACACGTGCTATGGCCGAAGCATGGTCACGGCATGGCATTATGGCGAATGCGATTGCGCCTGGTTTTTTCCCGACTGAACTAACCGCACCTGTTTTTGGAAATGCGGATCTTGCCAATCACCATGCTCGTAATACGGCTATGGGACGTAATGGCGAATTAAGCGATTTACGCGGACCATTGCTGTTCTTTGCATCGGATGCAAGCGGATATGTGACGGGACAGACATTACCCGTTGATGGGGGATATACGGCAAAATGAAGGCTCTTGTTTATACAGGCACTATGGAGAGTGAAATCCGGGATGTGCCAGAACCAGTCGCGGGTGCAGATGCTTCCATCGTTGATCTGGTCTGTTGCGGTATTTGTGGCTCGGACATGCATGCGTGGCATGGTCATGATGCGCGCCGTGTGCCGCCACTTATTCTGGGGCATGAAGCTGTTGGGCATGTCATTGCGGGACCTGACAAAGGCAAACGTGTTGCCATTAACCCATTGATGACCTGTGGCACATGCCCGGCCTGTGTTGCGGGTGCTACGCATCTTTGCCCATCGCGCGAATTGATAGGTATGCGGGTGCCTGGTGCTTTTGCCGAACAGGTGGCCATCAAGACCAGCAATCTGACAGTTTTGCCAGATCATCTTGGCTTTGCACAGGCAGCACTTGCCGAACCGCTTGCCTGCGCGGTGCATACTGTCCGTCTTGCTATGAAGTCAGCCACAAAAGCGCCTAGCGAAAGCCGTCTTGTGGTTCTGGGGGGCGGGGCTATTGGGCTTCTATGTGCGCAAGTTGCCCGTCATTTTGGTTATGCTGATCTGTGGATTGCCGAGATTAACCCGCTACGCCGTGACATGCTTGAAAAGGCAACGGGCGCACGCGCCTATGATCCGCTTAGTGAAACGCCGGACGATAAGCCTGTTGATATCATCATTGATGCGGTTGGTGCGGCGGTAACGCGTAAAACAGCCTCGGCGCTGGTTATGCCTGGTGGCGTCATTGTTCATATTGGCTTGCAGGATAATAATGATGGTCTGGATGCACGGCGCATTACGCTCCAAGAAATCATTTTTCAAGGCAGCTATTGCTATAGTGAGCAGGATTTTGCCGACAGCTTGTCATTACTGGCTGATGGTGTGGTGACAGGCGAAGGGTGGACGGAAATGCGCCCCCTAGCCGAAGGTGCCAAATCATTTGTTGATATTCACGAAGCTGTAGCACCGCCCAAAATCATCTTGGATACTGATCTATAGACAAGATTGATTGCTGATTATCGAATTAACAGGAGTGTCCCATGCCAAAGATTTTATCGCCTTTCTCATCCGTGAAACATCTGCTGGCATCATGCCTATTGCTTACAACAGGTGCCTTGGCAACATCGACAACCGTGTATGCTGATTTCATCGATGGCAATGCGTTACAACTATATTGTACGTCACAGAACCCGACTGATGATGCTATTTGTATTGTCTATATTACGGGGGCTGTAGATGCCTTTACCACGGTTGATCTATTCAGTGAAAAATCATCGGACAATAAGCGTGTCTTTTGTATGCCTGAGGGGATTCAGCCTGATGCGTTAAAAACAACGACGATGACATGGATGCAGCGACCCGATGCTAATCTTGATTTTGCCGCAACATTGCTGATCTGGGGTGCCATGAAAAACAGCTATGGCTGTCCAGAATAAACTGTGAAGTTTGGTGTCTAAAATGCGTCCTTGCGGCGGCGTATTTCGGCAAACACATCAGCATTACTGGCATCCGCCATCCCCAGATGCGCCCTTATTGACGTATCATCGGGGCGCAGAAACGGGTTCGTCGCTTTTTCAACCGACATTATGGTTGGCACTGTGGCGATATTGTTGGCGCGCTGTTCGATGATCTGTGCATGGCGTTTGTTCAGCGCGTCATTATCCGGATCTACAGTCACAGCAAAATCGGCATTTGCCTTGGTATATTCATGACTGCAATAGATGACAGTATCATCAGGCAAGGTCAGTAATTTTTCCAGACTTTCCCACATCATATCAAAGCTGCCTTCAAAGACCCGTCCGCACCCAAGGGCAAATAGCGTATCACCGGTAAAGACGATCTTTTCTTCAGGCAGATAAAAGTTAATCATATCTGTGGTATGGCCGGGTGTGGCCATCACGCATATTTGTCGATTGGCAAAGTCAAAGCTGTCGCCATCCCATAGTGCGTTATCAATGCCGGAAATAGGTGTTGAGCGCGGTGGTGGTCCGGTGACATGCGCATTATGCGCCGCTTTTAATGACGCTAAACCAGCCGTATGGTCAGCATGGTGATGCGTGATAAAAATATGGGTTAATGACCAGCCGGTTTCTGCCAGCGCCGCGTTGGTCGCGGCGGCATCACCAGCGTCTATACAGGCTGTTGCGCCACTGTCCTTGCAATGTATCAGCACGCCATAATTATCGGCATTATAGGGAAATTGGAAAATTTCTAATCGGGTCATAGGCCTATCCGTTACCATGTGCCTATATTTTCCATCGACGTCCACGGCTCGCATAGCGATAAAGCATCTCCTTCTTGAATCAGTTCGATGGAAATATTGTCAGGCGATTTGATGAAAGCCATGCGGCCATCGCGTGGGGGGCGGTTAATGGTTACACCACTATCAATTAATGCCTGGCAACTGGCATAGATATCATCAACCTTATAGGCAAGATGGCCAAAATTACGCCCAAAATCATAATCTTCAGGATCCCAGTTATAGGTCAGTTCAAGTTCAGGCGCGGCTTCGGCGCGGCTTCGGTCCTGATCTTTGGGCGCGGCCAGAAACACTAGTGTAAAGCGGCCAGCTTCAAAGTCTTTACGGCGCATCTCGATAAGACCGAATTTGTTGCAATAGAAATCCAAAGAAGCGTCCAGATCTTTAACCCGAACCATTGTGTGAACAAAACGCATTGATTATCTCCCGTAGCATATGATGGATTAATCATAGGCGGTGCGCCTTGCCGCTGTCCATGCTTGCCAAGACGCCGTGCAGTATTTTATCCGAATTTTATCCCGATCATGGCGGCACCTGCCAAAAGATTGGGCACAATCAGATGATGTGGCGGGTTAGCTGGTCGCATTGCGGGTGCGAGGTCAGGAACCTGTATCACGCGAATGCCTGCGGCAATGGCAGCGTTGGTGCCATTTTCTGAATCCTCAAATGCCACACAGTCTTGCGGGTCTATGCCCAGTTTGGCAGCCGCATCAAGATATACATCCGGTGCTGGCTTGCCATTAGCAACTTCGTCACCACCAGTCAGATGCTGAATGAACGCCCAAAGGCCAGCCTTTTTCAGTGTTCCCCGCGCCCGCGCACCTGATGACGATGTGGCAACCGCCACGGGTATGCCAATCATATGCAGATGTGCCAGTAATTGATGCGCGCCATCCTTGACGGGCACACCATCATCAACCAGCGCCCGATAGGCAAGCAACCAGTCATTTTTAAAAATTGTTGGGTCAAGTGATGACGGCAGAATACTACCCAGAACGCCAAGCCCGGTAACATGATTCAAACCAATCATCTGGCGGTAATCTGCCATTGTCACGCTGACGTCATATGCAGATGCTGTCGTGCAGAAACTCTCATAAGACAGACGCTCGGAATCAAGCAAAAGCCCATCCATATCAAACAGAATACCGCGAAAAGAAAATTCAGAAATGGACATAAAGGCCTCATAAAGAAATGAACAACATTCTGCCTTGCCACGGGAAGTGAAGAAAGCAAAAACTTTGCTATTGGCAGTTCACGCTTTATGGCATGATCTATCACGATCAGATACAGATATGGCATGACGTTTGTGTCAGGCTAGATTTATGGAGATATGGTCATGCCGACAGCCTTGATAGCTGGAAATATTCGCCACCTAGTGGTGCATTGTGCTGATACGCCTGATGATGAGGCGCTGGATGCGCGTGCGATACATGATATGCATCTTGGCTTTGGCTGGCATGGTATTGGTTATCATTGGGTGATCTGCCGCGATGGTACATTGCAAACGGGTCGCCCTGAATATTGGGTTGGGGCGCATGTCAAAGGCCATAACGAAATCAGCCTTGGCGTATGTTTGATTGGCCGCCAGAATTTCACCGATGCACAAATGCAGACTCTAAAGTCATTGTTGACGCGGTGGCGCAAGGACTATCCGCAAGCTGATATTTGTGGCCATTGCGATTTTGACTATACAGAAAAAACCTGTCCCAATTTTGATGTTGCTGCCTGGTGCGCAAAACATAATATCACGGCAAAAGCGGAATAGATCATGACCGTCAGTGACACGCCAGACACGCCAGACATCCTCGATACCAAAATGCAGGTCAGTTTGCCCTATATTGGCTTATATGATGCGCCGCGCAATGATGCGGGATTGGATACGCAATGTCTGTTTGGCGAAGGCTTTATCGTCACGGGTGAAGATGGTGATTTTTATTATGGTACTTTATTGACCGATGGCTATCAGGGCTATGTGCCAAAGTCGGGTCTGGTGCCGTTTATGGCAGTGCCAACACATCGGATGCCAACACATCGGGTAATTGTGCCGCGGTCGCTTGTGACCCGAACTGCTAATATTAAAAGCGGCACGCAGTTTGGCTTATCACTTGGAGCACAGGTGACGGTGTGTGATGGTGATGAATCATCAGATGTTCATAATGTGCAAATTCATACGCCGCATGGCGTTGGCTATATGCCACGCCGCCATCTGGTGCCGTGCGATCATAAAGTCACCGATTGGGTGGCTATAGCTGAATCATTACTGGGCACGCCCTATAGCTGGGGTGGCCGTGATAGTGGCGGGCTGGATTGCTCGGCTCTAATCCAATTAGCCTTGCAGACAGCGGGCATTGCCGCGCCCCGCGATAGTGGCCCACAGGCCGCCACGCTGGGTGATTTGCTGGCTGATAATGCCCCACTCAAACGGGGGGATCTATTGTTCTGGAAAGGTCATGTCGGCATTATGCAGGATACGGTCAACCTGCTTCATGCGAATGCGCATCACATGCAGGTGGCCTCGGAAAATCTACGCGAAGCTCTTCCGCGCATCACCTGTGAAGCAGGCAATGTGACCGCCCGCCGAAGAATTTTGCCGATCTAGCCTTTGTCCGTTTAGCCCTTGCTCATCTACCCTTTGCCCAGCGATATGCGGTTACGTAGATACCACAGCAACAGCAATGACGGGATAACCATCAGTGCGGTTATCACAAAGAATGTGCCCCAATCTCCATTCAGCCAGTCAACCATTGACCCTGACGATGACGCTAGGGTTGTCCGTCCCATCGTGCCGATTGAGGCTAGCAGGGCATATTGCGTGGCTGTATAGGTGCGATCGACCAGCAAGGAAATAAACGCGACAAAGGCAACCGTCGCAAAGGCAGCGGCGATATCATCAAGCAGAACAGCCACGGCGAATAACAGCTCGGATTTACCACTCCATGCCAGAATCGAAAACATGACATTTGTTGCCGCCATGGCGATGCCGGCGATGAATAAAGCGCGGATCGAACCTGATCGGATCGCAAAATAACCGCCAAGCAATGTGAAGCTGATCGTGGTGATCCAGCCAAGCCCTTTTGAATAGATGGCAATCTGGGATTTTGAAAACCCCATTTCCTTATAGAAAACCAGTGACATTTTGCCCATGAAGGCTTCACCGATTTTGAACAGGAAGATGAAGCTCAGAATACCAATGCCGATTGCCAAGCCATTCTTTTTGAAAAAGCTGGTCAGCGGCCCTAGAATGGCACTCGAGAAAAAGGCAATAATTTGCGCTACTGGATTATTGCCACCAACATGGCTGGCGATGGCGGCTTGGGCTTCGGCTTGGGCTTTGATCCGTTCGTCGGAACTGGCCTCGGGAATAAACAGCAATGCAATATTGGCAAGCAGGATGATCGCCAGAAGCACAAGAAATGTTAGCTGCCAGTAATTGACATGTCCCAGAGTTTCAAAATAATCCGCAGTGAACAGCGTAATCATGCCACCGATCTTATAACCTGACCACCAGCCAGCTACAGCCACTGCCGCACCTGCGGCCATGGCGCCGCGCTCATCATGGCCGATCTGCTCGATACGCAAGGCGTCGATAGTGATATCTTGCGATGCTGACGAAATCGCGATCAGCAAACCAAAGGCCATAACCCACCATATATCGGCTGCCGGACTTAGATTGCTCCATGCCAGCACCGAAACGAAAATCACCGCCTGCAAGGAAATGATCCAGGCTTTGCGATGCCCAATGCGTTCTGTCAAAACGGGAATGCGGATCCGGTCGATTAATGGTGCCCATAGAAAGTTAATCGCATAGACACTGAAAATCAGACCTGCCCAGCCGATTGCTGAACGGCTCAAACCATCTTCCTTAAGCCATAGTGACAGAGATGATCCGATCAGAACCCAGGGAAAGCCGCTTATCGCGCCAAGCAGAAGAATGCGCAGCATCCGTTTGTCAAAATATACGCTCAAGGATGCCTTTTCCGGATTACTCATAATAACTTCCCATATTTTGGCGGCTATATGCCGCTGCATTCATTTTTTCTAAAATAACCCTACATCCAAAAACGGCATCGCAAAAGGTTTATTCAAATTGCTGTTTCTGGGGTAATTTGACAGCTAATGTCTAATATCTATCGGACGATGGCATAGGGGGTAAACGGTATGCGTGGCTGGTGCGTAAAACAAGTCGAAACAGGTGCCTATCAACTTGATGCAGGGGCAATGCTGTTCGATTGTATTATTGGCAAGGCTGGCGTGATTGATGCGTCGGCCAAGCGCGAGGGCGATATGGCAACACCGCTATGTGAAATGCCCATCCGAGCGGTTTATTATCGCGCTGACCGGGTGCAAATACCGACTTTACCTTTTCCAAGATTGCCGATCACCGCGTCATGTGGCTGGTGTGATGCGCCAGAACATCCTGCATATAACCGGCATGTGAATTTGTCTGCAGATACGCCTTTCGATGCCAGCCATGAGGTAATGTGGCGTGATGATACGGCCTATGACATTGTTGTCGAGCTTGGCTTTAACGATGCGCCAGTGGTCGCGGGACGTGGCAGTGCTATTTTTATCCATTGTATTGCCCCTGGTAAAACCTATACGGCGGGTTGTGTGGCACTGGCACATGATGACCTACTGGCCTTGCTGGCAATCGCAACGCCGGATCAGACTATTCTCATCACCTAGCTATTGGATTTTGTGATGATGTGTTCAGCGCCGCATCAATCAGTTTTTTACGCGCCCGTAATTTGGCGTTGGTTGGCACCATTTTTGCCATCAAGCCGTCTTTGACAAATCCCATCTGCACCATAATCAGATTAGAGATCATATTAAGACAGATTTTCTGAGCTGTACCTGCTTTCAGCCGTGTTGATCCGGCAATCGCCTCGCCGCCAGTCGCCAGCAAAATGGCATATTCGGCCTCATCCAATAGTGGCGTATTCGCGTTATTGGCGATCCCGATGGTCAGCGCACCGGACAAGCGCGCCTGTTGCAGAACATGACAGGTAAATGGTGTGGTCCCGCTAGCTGCTAAGCCAATCACAACATCATCCTTGCCGATAGATGCGGATTCCACTTCGTTGGCGGCGGTTAATTTGTCATCTTCGGCATTTTCGACAGCACGTAACAAGGCGTCAGCACCACCTGCGATAACAAAGCCAACCCGTTCGCGTGGCCAGTTAAAGGTTGGAAATAATTCGGCACCATCCTGAACGCCAATACGGGCTGATGTGCCAGCCCCCGCATAAAACAAACGTCCGGTTTCACTGCTTGAAAGCTGTTTGAAGGCGGCCATACTTGCCGCTTCAATTTGATCTAGGGCATTCGTCAAGCTGTCTATCGCGCCTGCCTGGTTGTCCAGCATCATCGCCAGCGCCGCATGTGGACTTAGCTTATCAATCGGAACCGGGCTAGCGGCGACATCTTCGGTTGCCAGCATGTCTGACGATACATCCGGCGCGGATTTATGACCGCTAGCTTTTTGGGGTATATTTGTTTTGTCCATACTGCGATCATAGGCAGGATAAAGACGCCTGAGAAGAGGTAAGATAACTAGAAGAGGTAAGATAACTAGAAGAGGTAAGATAACTAGAAGAGGTAAGATAACTAGAAGAGATAAGATAACGAAATTGGTACCTGACTATGCAACATGACCCCATCGATGAAGATAGCAACACTATACACACTGTTATAGGGCAACCTGTTATAGGTTTAATGTCGGGCACCAGCGCCGACGGGATAGATGCTGCCATTCTGCACACTGATGGCAGCCGGTTTCACCGCACCGATTTTGCCGTCAGCTTTGCCTATGATCCGGCCTTGCGTCGCAGCATTTTTGATGCGGTGCATGATCCTGTGGCCTTTATGGCGGATGCCGCGGCATATATATCGTTATCACATGCAATAACTGATGCGCATAGTGCGGCGGTCATGGCGCTCGTAAAACAGCTACCAGATGATGCAGACATGCCGCGTTTGATCGGGTTTCACGGCCAGACGATTTTTCACGAACCCGATGCAAATACCCTATCACCATTGGGGCGATGCACGATCCAGCTAGGGTCTGGCCAGCGGCTTGCAGATGCTACGGGCATGAATGTTGTTTATGACGTTCGGCAGGCCGACATGGCGGCAGGCGGGCAAGGCGCACCGCTAGCCCCGGTTTTTCATAGCGCGCTGATCGCCGCGATTGATGCGCCCTGTCCGGCGGTTATCATCAATATTGGTGGTGTGGCCAATCTGACTTATATCGGCACCGGATCGAACCCGGAAATCATTGGCTTTGATACGGGGCCGGGCAACGGGCTGATGGATGATTATATGCAGTCCCATTTCAACCGGCCTTTTGACGATGGTGGTATAGTTGCGGCACAAGGACACAGTGATAAAGGCTTTGTCGCACGAGTGATGCAGCATGACTTTTTTGTCAAAAGCTGGCCAAAATCCCTCGATCGACAGGCATTTGCCCCTATTGTGGATGATGCAGGTCTTGATGATCTGCGCCCCCCTGATGCTATGGCCAGCTTGGCCGCCTTGACAGTGGCAAGCATTACCCATGCTATTGAGTCACTGCCTGCAGACATCCAGCAGATATATATAGCTGGCGGTGGTCGTCATAATCAGACACTCATGTCTGGGTTGCATGATGTGTTTGGCAATCGTCTGGTCATCGATGATCATGTGCTGTTTGACGCGGATATGCTTGAGGCGGAATTGATGGCCTATCTGGCCGCACGGCATAATGCTGGTTTGCCAACATCCTTTCCGGCAACCACCGGATGCACCATGCCAATATGCGGGGGTCAGCTTGCTCAGCCATCAAGACAGCGATTAAATCAGCGCGTCTGATCCGGTAACATAGAAAGGCCGATAGGCGGGTGCCGCCGGCACCATCTCGCGGATATCGGTAAAGGGGAAGCGTGACGCAATCCGATAGGCCTCGGCATAATGACCATCTGGGGCATTGCATTGGGCGGCACGATAGCGGTTCATCAAAGCACTAGCCGCGGCGAATCTTTCGGGTTCCTGACTGTCATGTGCCATGATAGCGGCTTGTTTGGCATCAAAAAACGGGGTGATATCGACATAGACATCGGGTGTAAAGCCTACCCCCATTAATGTTTCGGCAAACAGGATCGGACAGGTAAACCCAACCGCATCGGTAACAAAGTGCGACAAAGCCCGATGATCGGGATGATAATCATCTGGCGCATGGGTGACAACAAGATCGGGCTTGCAGTCCTTTAGGAACCGGGCAATCACTTGCCGTGCATCAGCCGCTTCGGCAAGGCCGCCATCTGGCAGGCCAAGCAATGTTGGCGTGGCAAGCGCGGTCAGGGCATTTGTGGTTTCTTCTGCCCGAATTGCCGCCAGCTTGACGCCCGGATTATCACCACCGGCGGCACCATCGGTAGCGACGCCAATGCTTATATCATCGCCGCGAGCCTTACAGGTGGCCAGAAACCCATAGAAGAAAATTTCCACATCATCGGGATGCGCCCCTATACCAACAATTTTCATCCTATTGACTCCTCACATATTTCCATGACTAGCCTTTTGCCCCCAATATCGGCTTTAATGGCATATCATACAATGCGACATTATGCGTCAATTCATGCAAATTACCAGCAAAGTGCCAGCAAAGTGATAATAAAAAATGCAAAATAATCGGTTGAAACATGCAAATCACCTGCCGCTAAAGCTGAAAGGCTATATTGAGGGGTTTTATGGGCATCTGCTGAATTGGGATGATCGGTTTCGGCTTTTGCAAAAGCTGGCATCATGTGAAATGAATGCCTATCTCTATGCGCCAAAGGATGATCCATGTCATCGCTTTGATTGGCGAGTCGATTATGACGCTGACTGGTGCGCTGGCTTTGCGCAGTTCTGTGATACTGCCAGCATGCGCAATATTTCCGTTATTGCCGGTATTGCGCCTGGTCTTGATTTTAACTTTGCCGATCTGTGTAACGCTGGTAATTCCCAGAATAATGATTTTATGATTTTATGTGCCAAGGCGAATCAGCTTCGCGCAAACGGGGCTAATCATATCGCTTTATTGATGGATGACATTGCCGCTGATTTTGCCCAGCGTGCGGGTGACTATGAAAGCGAAGGTACGGCGCATGCGGCACTTGCCAATCGTCTGGCTGACGATCTTGAATGTCCGATTTTACTGGTGCCACGTATTTATGCCGATGAATTGGTGACTGATATCGATGTGCAATCGGCCAGCTATCTTGATGATTTAACAGCCAGCCTTGATCCGGCTTCGGCTATCATACATTGCGGCAGTCATATTGTAGCCCCGCATATAGGCAGCAAGGACTTCGCCGCGCGCTCCCCTTCACGGCAACACCGGATGATCATATGGGACAATATATACGCGCAGGATTATTGTCCGCGCCGCCTGTTTACAGGCCCCTATCGCGAACGTGACGGCGATGGTGACATATTGCTCAATCCCACCGGCATGATCGAAACAGATCTTCTTCTGCTGGATATTATGGCACGCAAACAGAGCTGGCCAGATATCATTAAGGCGGCCAGCATACCCGATGTATTTATAACATTAGCGGCTTATTTTGACGCTCCATACGGATTTGACCCCGTTTTTGATATGCCCGAAGATAACGACGCGCTGGCGGCGCTAGAAACATTGCTATGGTCATGGAAATCGCCCTTACAGCGTGAATGGTATCCATTCTTGATGGGGTTGAAGCATGATATTCTTATGCGTAGGGGGGAATTGCCCGCCTTACGGGTCACCAAGACCCAGACGCCAGCTTTGGCGGCGCATATTCTGGCATCAATGAATGATGTCAAAACGGATCATGAAACCTAGGCGAAGATCGAATATAGCATCCGTGACGCACTGATAATCAGGAATAGCGCAAAAGCACGTTTCAGACGTAGCGGGTCAAGCGCATGTGCAAGCCGGCTTCCTAAAGGGGCGGTAAAAATACTGACACTAGACAGCAATATAGCAATTGGCAGATTAATGAAGCCAAGCGAATAGGGCAGGCGCATAGCCACATCCCAGCCTGACCAAATGAAACCTAATGCCCCCGGTAGTGCAATCATGAAACCAAAAGCCGCTGATGTGCCGATGGCGCGATGCACGGGCACGGCCAGGGCGGTCATCACTGGAATCGACATGGTGCCCCCACCTATCCCCATCAAGGCTGAAAAGAAACCAATAAAGCTGGAAAGCAATTTTTCAACAGGGCGCGCCTTTGGCAATATGGTGCCCATTTTGGGTGTGTGTGGCATCATCATATTCACCGCCACAAGAATCGCCAGACAGCCAAAAATCAGGGTCAATGTCGCACTTTCGATATAATGTGATAGAAACCCGCCACTAGCCGCGCCCAGAATGATAAAGGGCGACCAGCGTCGCAAAACCCCCAGATCGATGCTGTCGCGTCGATGATGTGCCAGTGCTGATGAAATCGATGTCGGAATGATCGTCGCTAGCGAGGTGCCGACCGCCGCATGCATGATAATATCCGCTGGCACATTCATGAAATCATAAATCAAAAATAGAACTGGCACCAATATGATGCCGCCTCCGATACCCAATAGTCCTGCCAGAATACCTGCAATGGCGCCTGTCGCCATGAGCCCAACCACCAGCAGTGCAAGCATATCAGGTGAATAGGACATAGGCATTGCTTCCCGTTTGGTGTTTCTATGGTTTGGTTATCAGCCAAGCTGGATGAAAGCCTTCTTTTACGCAGATCTGGATCCTGCGCCAAGCCCTCATTAAATCATCATACATCATCAAGTCTGGTTAATGTCTGGCTCACCGTAATGTGATTGGTTTGAAAGTGTTTCTATCAATATATTCATATACATCGTTAATAACGAAACAAACATCGATAAAGTGCAGATTTATGTCTCGACAAAGACAAACCACTTTATCAGAACGGAATGTCTAACATGGCAAAAGATGCGCCATCCCCGGTTGATGATCTGGTTATTGAGCGGTGTTTTCCGGCACCGCCTGAAACAATATTTGGTTTGGTAACACAAACGCGGCATCTGCTGTCATGGTGGGGCCCTGAAGATGTCCATATTGGGGAGAATAATCTTGATCTGTCGAAACTTGGCGCGTGGTTTTCGGTGATGGTGAATGGCGACTCATCAACACATAAAGTGTCGGGTGAGGTGCTGGCCATTGATCCGCCGCATGCGGTGACGTTTAGCTGGGGCTGGCATGACGAACATGATATCCGCGGGCATGAAAGCATCGTGCGTTTTGATGTCGTCGCTACTGGTGCGGATGCGGATAATGCCAGCGATACGCGCTTTACATTGACGCACATGAACCTGCCAACCATTGAATCAAGGCGGCTTCATAAAGGTGGTTGGTCTTCGTCACTGGTCAAACTGGAACATCTGTCTGACCGCTCATAGCGACCTATCAGGCAGCTAACAAATTAAGGAGACAATAATGCCAAAATTTTTGTTTGCCTATCATGGTGGCAAGATGCCCGAAACCGAAGCCGAAATCGCCGCAGAAATGAAACGCTGGGGTGACTGGATGGATGGCTTGGGTGACGCGCTGGTTGACCCTGGTAATCCGGTTGGCATGTCCAAAACCGTCAGCATTGATGGTGTTGCCGATAATGGTGGTGTCAATCCGGTATCTGGATATTCACTGGTCGTGGCTGATGATATGAATGCAGCAATGGCGATGGCCGCAGGTTGCCCGATGGTGACGCAAGGGCATGGATCAATCGAAGTTGCCGAAACGCATAATATGGATTTCTGATTGCCTTTATGTCAGCAAACCTAGTCGGTTGGCCAGATGCCCGATCACCTCACGGCTGGCATTGGCAAAGGCAAAGCGCAGATACTGATCCTGACCATCGCCAAAAAAGGCACCCGGAATGGTTAGCACCCCGGCATCACGTGCCATGCGTTGTGCCACCTCGCGGGAACCCATTTTATCAAACGGATGCCGCACATAACCAAAATAGGCACCTGTGCTGATAAGTGTCCAGCCCTCAAGCTGGGATATGACCTCACTGAAAACAGTCGCGCGTGCGGCAATGCGGGCGCGGTTCGCATCGCGCCATGATGCCAGTTGGTCCAGCATCGGTGTGATTGCCTGTTGCGGCGCTCGCGGGGCACAAATCTGGATATTATCGATAATCTTGGATAGTTGGAAAATCATTTCTGCTCCCGATGTTACCGCCCCCAGCCGATGTCCGGGCATACAATAGGATTTTGAAAAACTATAAAGCTGTATCAGATGATCCTGCCAGCCATCGGAAGCAAACAGATTATGCGGCGCGCCAGCTGCAAGCGGCAGAAAGTCACGATAGGTTTCATCCAGAATAAGCCAGATCCCTCGCGCCTTACATAGAGCCAGAATCTCGGCCAGCAAATCCGGTGGATAGATTGTGCCAGCCGGATTATTAGGGCTGACCAACGCCACCGCACGCACCTCTGGGGTGATCGCGGCGCTAATATCCGCACAGCTTGGCAACAGACCATGTTCATCATGACAATCGACATAGCCCACCGAAATTCCCAGCATTCCAAGTGATGATTCATGATTGAAATAACAAGGGCGCATCATCAATATGCTTTCGCCGCGTCCGGCAACAGCCAAGGCGGCGGCGACAAAGGCCTGATTACATCCGGATGTAATATGCGTATGGTCTGCCGCAATATCGGCGGCATAAAGCGTGCTCAGATGCGCGGCATAGGCGGCGCGTAAATTATCATCACCTTCAACCCGCCCATAACGGGCATTATCGGCTGTGGCAGCGGCGGCGGCCAGCGCGTTTAGCATATCGGGATGCGCAGGATAGCCAGGCACCGCTTGACTCATATCGATCATGTCGCCATGGCGGCCATCATACGATGCTTTCCAGTCAAGAACCGTCGATACAGGTGGGGCATTGAGCGCTTCAATTGCGGGATTGAACATGGGTGCACCTATGGGGCAATAATCAAAACAGAATGATCCAACGTAACAGAGTTGATGCGGCTTCAAAAGCACGGCAAACTAGATGTGGGCGATAAAGATGCTAATCAGATGTAAAACCGTATCATGAACTTGCCGTGTGAGGGTCAAATGTTTATCCGTGAAAACCTAACTTATGTTGCCGCGCCATTGCCACATCGTGAACCGCGAGATGATGAGCAAATAGCCACCGCGGCTCAGACATTCCGCGACACGATGGCGACCCGCCATACAGTGCGTGATTTTTCACCGCGTCCCGTGCCAAAAGCGATTATCGAAGACTGTATCCGGACTGCTGGACGCGCCCCAAGCGGTGCCAATCATCAGCCATGGCATTTTGCGGCCATTGCCAACCCGTCCATAAAGGCTAAAATCCGCGCCGCCGCTGAAGCCGAAGAAGCAAAATTCTATGCTAGCACCAGCCATGATGAATGGATCAAAGCGCTGGAACCTATCGGCACCGGACCGGATAAGCCGCATCTCGAAATCGCCCCATGGCTGATTGTCATTTTTGGCGAACGTTATGGCCAGTTTGACGATGGCACACGCTATAAAAATTACTATGTGCCGGAAAGTGTTGGGATTGCATCGGGGTTTCTGATTGCAGCCCTGCATATGGCGGGTTTGTCCTGTCTGACGCATACGCCTAACCCGATGGGGTTTCTTGGCGAGATTTGCAATCGTCCAGCCTCGAACAAGGCGATGATGATACTGGCTGTTGGGCATGCGGCAGATGACGCCAGCATTCCCACAGTTGCCACAATTAAAAAACCGCTTGCCGAGATCATGACCTGCTTTGAATAGCCTTTCGGATCAGCATTGTCGGTTTCGGGAATTGGCGATAGGATAGCGCAACTTATTATCTTTAATTATCTGGTAGCCGGAGATGAAATCATGAAAACAGTCGCTGTCAAACATATCGAACGCGCCGATGCTGATCTGGCAGCCAGGCTTGGCAATGCCGGGGCCTCGACCGTACATGAAGCCCAAGGGCGCAGCGGATTGCTAAAGCCTTATATGCGGCCGATCTATCCGGGGGCGCGCATTGGCGGCACGGCGCTGACAGTTCTTGCGCAACCAGGCGATAACTGGATGCTACATGTGGCGATCGAATTATGCCAGCCAGGCGATATTCTGGTAGTGGCCTGTACGACTGATTGCACCGATGGCTATTTTGGCGATTTGCTGGCAACTTCGGCGCAGATGCGCGGCGTCAAAGGGCTGGTGATTGATGCGGGCGTCCGCGATGTGGCTGATCTACAGGCGATGAATTTTCCGGTATGGTCACGCGCCATTTCATCACAAGGCACGGTAAAGAATACGCTTGGTGCGGTTAACGTGCCGGTCGTGTGCGCTGGCCAGCTGATTTTTCCAGGTGATGTGATCGCCGCCGATGATGACGGGGTGGTTGTGGTGGCGCGCGCCGAAGCTGAGGCTGTGATGGCCAAGACCCAAGCACGCCTTGACGCCGAGGAAGATAAACGCGTCCGCTTACAGGCGGGTGAGCTTGGTCTTGATCTTTATAATATGCGGCCACGTCTTGCCGAGGCGGGTCTTGAATATGTTGATGATCTGGAAACGCTGGGCAGCTTTAACGGCATTGATTGCCGGAACCGAAGCTAGCTTTACGCGTCTTTCGGCCAGACCACTGGAAACCAGTCACTGCGCAGGTGGGCGCCATCTTGCATTTCATGCCCCGGAAAGGGCGGGGAAGTAGGGCCGGGTCTTGTCACATAACGCGCATCATCACCGACATACCGCAAAGATAAAGCCCGCCGCCGCGTCGTCGCCATATTGCCACGCGCTCCATGAACGGCGCGAAAATCAAAAGCCACCGCATCACCTGGTTGCATCGCCCATTCAAGCGTTGTGAATTTGTCAGGTTCGGAATCAGGGTCGGGCACGGGCAGAAAATCATCATCCCCAGCATAAGAAGTATCTTCATAAAAATTATCTGCGGCGAGCCATCGCACGGGCAACACCATCTTCTCCCATTTATGCGATCCCGCGATCACCCGCAGACTTGCATCCGTGACTGGATCAACTGGAATCCAGAAGCTGACCGTTTGGCTGCCCTCGACAAAATAATAGGGCGCATCCTGATGCCATGGTGTGGGCTTGCTGGTGCCAGGTTCTTTGACCAACACATGGTCATGAAAAAACTGGACGTTGCGCGATTGCATCAATGCTGCCGCCGCTTCTGGGGCAGGCGATAATGACATGATCTCGGCAAAGGCTGATATCCGTTGCCAGTTGCAATAATCGTCAAAAAAGCGGCCCGCTTCGCCTGTTTGCAAATTTTCGGCCGCATAGGGGCCGGGATCTTGCATATTTGTGGCGATGCCGTCCTTTATCATATCAACCCAGTCAGTAAACAGGCCTGGCAAGCAAACCGCGCCATCGCGGGCAAAAGCACCGATTTGGTCTTGCGTGATGTTATGCATCTTCAACGTCTCCTGCTATTGGCGGTCTTGGCTGTATCAAAAATCTTGGTATCATCACTATTAGTGTGTGGCTTTATCAATATTCTAAATTAGTAATTTAAATAAATTCAAATATTTAGTCTAAAATTCGCACCCAATTTACATTTCGGGCTATTTGCTCCAGCCTTTATGTATAGACTATTATATTGGAGGTGAAAATGGCACCTTATAAGCTGATTGCTCTAGCGCAATGTCGCTTGTCAAACATCAATTCCAAGGCTGATATGATCCAGATGGGCGCGATGACATGCCGTGTGGTGACAAATTTTATCTAAGTCTTAGATAGTTTAAAAATCAGGTTGGCAGATGCGCTGGAATCTGCCAGCGTTGCCTCATATTTTAGCATCACCGATGATGAGAGTGAACTATATGAATACCGAACTGCCCGCATCGCATTCCGCCAGATCAAAACCAATAAAGCTTATCATCTTTGACAAGGATGGCGTCATTCTTGATCTGGCCGCGACATGGTTTCCAGTGGTCTATGCGGTTGCCGAATATACGATTTCTATTATTCCGGATCATGGCGCCACGACCCGCGCCACGCCCACTGTCGGGCTCGATGATCTGCTGGCACATATTGGCGTCGATGCTGCGGGTAATATTGATCATCGTGGACTGTTTGCGGCTGGCACCTTTACCGATATTTGCAAAGCATGGCAGACCTTGCTACCTGATAACATGATCGATCTGCTGACCGACACATCTTACAAGGCTAGGGTTAATGAGTTGGTGATCGAGTTGGTGCGGGGGCGCAGTGTTGCCAAAGGTGATGTGAAAACACCGCTAACAATGCTGTCGAAGGCAGGTTATATTCTGGCTTTGCTGACCAATGATAATGCGGCCTCGGCATTACAGAATCTCAAAGATCTTGAAATTGACCATTTATTCGCGACAATAATAGGGGCTGATAGTGGTTTTGGTGGTAAGCCAGCCCCACAGGGGTTGTTACATATATGTGATACGCATGGCGTAATGCCGGATCAGACAATCATGGTGGGGGATACGATCGCCGATTATGGTGTGGCGATAAATGCCAAGGGACAGAATTTTATCTGCGTTGCTGATGATATCAACTATCGCCCGGATACGGCTATTGACCCAGATTTGGTGATTCCGGGTCTTGAGTCTTTGCCCAGCTTGATTGAAACCTTGCCAAGATAAATGTGACAGCTAAAGGAAAAATTATGAAGTTTCGCGGTATATATACCCCGGCCATCACCCCGCTCCATGATGATGAAAGCATCGATTGGGATGGGTTTGACACGGTGCTTGAATTTCTTATTGATGCAGGTGTTGACGGTATTATCATTGGCGGCACAACCGGTGAATATTATGCCCATTCGACCGAAGAGCGCGAAACAGCCCTAAAACGTGCTATCGATGTGGTGGCGGGGCGGGTGCCGCTTATTGGCGGTACTGGAGCTATTCGTACTGAAGATTCGATTGCCCTGGCGATGACAGCCAAAGCCAGTGGCTATGACGCCATACTGATTACGACACCGCCTTATGCCCAGCCAACGCCGCGTGAAAATGCCATTCATGCGTTACGCATTGATCGCGCGGTTGATATGCCCATTATGCTGTATAATTATCCTGGGCGCATGGCCGCCGAGATGAGTGACGAATATCTTGATCGCGTAGGCCGAAGCCATAATTTCCGTGTAATCAAGGAAAGTTCGGGCGATATTAACCGTGTGCATAAATTGGCACGCGATTATGCGCATATTCAGCTTAGCTGTGGCATGGATGATCAGGCGCTTGAGTTTTTCGCATGGGGCGCCGAAAGCTGGGTCTGTGCGGGATCAAATTTTGCCCCTGAAGCGCATATCGCTTTATGGAAAACCTGTGTTGTTGACGGTGACTTTGCACGTGGCCGCAAGATCATGTCGGCGATGTTACCGCTTATGGCCACTCTGGAACAAGGCGGTAAATTTCTGCAATGTATTAAATATGGCGCGTCCTTGCGCGGCTTGCCGTCAGGGCCACCACGAAGCCCGTTGCGAAGTCTGAATAAGGATGAAAAACGCAGCCTTGCCGAAGTGATTGCGGTGATGAACAAAACGATAAATGATCTGACTGCTGGGGAGACTGGAAAATGAGTGATCTTTTGACGCATAATGAATATAAGGCGCTTGCCGACGGCCTGACGCCTGCATCTACCAGCTTTGTCGATGGCAGCTTTCGCGCGGCACAATCGGGTGCCACCTTTGACAGCATCAATCCGGCAACAGGCAAGCGATTGGCCAAGGTCGCTGCCTGCGATGCGGCAGATGTTGATTACGCTGTTGAAAAAGCCCGTATGGCTTTTGATGATGGGCGTTGGCGCTGTTTACATCCATCGGCGCGCAAAGATGTGCTGATAAAGCTGGCCAAGCTGATTAAGCGCAACCGGCATGAACTGGCGGTTATGGAGTCGGTTGATTCCGGCAAGCCAATCCGTGATTGCGTGACCATTGATCTGCCTGAAACGATCAATACCATCATCTGGCATGCCGAAGCGGTTGATAAATTATATGACCAGACCGCACCAGCTGGCGAAGATGCTATGGGTATGATTGTGCGTGAACCGATTGGCGTTGTTGGTGCCGTATTGCCGTGGAATTTTCCCCTATTGATGATGGCGTGGAAAATTGCCCCCGCTTTGGCGGCGGGGTGTTCGGTCATTGTCAAACCGGCTGAACAAACGTCATTGACTGCTTTGCGCATTGCTGAATTGGCAATGGAAGCTGGTGTGCCGCGCGGTGTTCTGAATGTGATTACGGGCGATGGGCCAAAGACAGGCGCACCTCTAGGGCTTCATCCGGATGTGGATATGGTGTCCTTTACCGGCTCAACCGAGACTGGACGGTTGTTTCTCAAATATGCCGCTGAGTCCAATTTGAAAAAAATCGTGCTGGAATGTGGTGGTAAAAATCCGGCGATTGTCATGGATGATGCCGAAGATCTTGATCTGGTCGCTGAACATGTGGTCAATGGGGCATTCTGGAATATGGGTGAAAATTGTTCTGCCACATCGCGTCTGATTGTGCATGAAGCTATCAAGGATGATCTGATGCGGCATATTTTGGCACATGCCAAAGAATGGCATATGGGCGATCCGCTTGATCCGAAAAACCATCTTGGATGTATGATTGATTCCGAACATTTCGGTAAAGTTGCCAGCTATCTTGATACCAGTGAAAATGGCAAAAATATTGTCACCCTATGCGGGGGCAAAGCGGCCGAAGGCTATGTCGAGCCGACGATTTTTGATCGGGTAACTTCGGCAAGTCGGCTGGCTAAAGAGGAAATCTTTGGACCTGTTCTTAGTGTCATGACCGTCACATCCATCGACGAGGCGATTGCCCTTGCCAATGACACTGACTATGGCCTTGCGGCTTCGGTCTATACGACCAATGTCAAACAGGCGATGCGGGCGGCGCGCGCCATTCGTGCAGGCACTGTTACTGTTAATTGCTATGGCGAAGGTGACGCCACAACCCCGTTTGGCGGCTATAAGCAATCCGGCTTTGGTGGGCGTGATAATGGCATTCATGCGCATGATCAATATTGTGAGGTCAAAACCATCTGGCTTGATCTGACTGATCGGGCGGCTAGCAACGCGGTTGATTAGGCGTTGGCCATCTCGGTGACCATCTCGGTGACCATCTTGGCGGCTATCTGCTGTGTCTAGCGCGTCCGATAGGCAATGTTTTTGGTTTGCACATAATTGAGCAAGGCTTCGCGGCCTTTCTCGCGTCCATAGCCTGATTTGCCATAGCCGCCAAAGGGTGTTTCGACACCCCCTGCAAACCATTCATTTACAAAAATCTGGCCTGCCTTGATTTTGCGGGCGGCACGGTGGGCGGCATCAATATCGCTAGTGAAAATGCCACCAACAAGGCCGAATTCGGTGCTATTGGCAATGGTGATGGCTTCGGCTTCATCATTGGCTTTCATGATTGACAGAACGGGGCCAAAGACCTCGGTTCCGGCGATCTGCATGTCGGGCGCAACATCGGCAATAATTGTCGGTGCCAGAAATGATCCGGGTTGGTTCAAACGATGTCCACCAGTGACAATTCGTGCGCCTTCACTAGCCGCTTGTTTGCACAGGCTTTCAGCGCGGTCACGTTGACTATCGGACACCATCGCGCCCATATTGGCACCAAAGGTGCGGCGTTCAATGCCTGGCCCAACGGACAGACTTTCGGCAAGGCTAACAGCACGTTCAACAATTTCATCATGCACATCAGGATGCGCAATCACACGTGACATGGCCGAACAGACCTGTCCGGCATTAAAGAAAATGCCCCAGCGCATCGATTCCATCACCTGATCCAGATCGGCATCTGGCATCACAATCGCCGCTGATTTACCACCAAGTTCCAGAATCGCTGGTACTACATTTTGTGCCGCGGCTACTGCCACCTTGATGCCGGTTGCGACCGAACCAGTGAACACAACATTACCGATATCAGGATGACCGGATAGGGCGGCCCCAGCTTCATGCCCATATCCACATAGGATATTCAAAGCCCCGCGTGGCAAGCCAGCAGCTTCGCCTGCCCGTGCCAGCCAGCTAGTTGATAATGGATCAAGTTCGGGTGTTTTAACAACGCATGTATTGCCAGTGGCAAGGGCCACCGCGATACCGCGTGCGGTCATTTCAATCGGGTAATTCCACGGAATGATCTGGGCGCTGACGCCAATCGGTTCATAAATTGTATAATCAAGGTAATCTGCACCAAGCGGGATTGACCGCCCTTCAACCGTTTCAGCCTGATTGCCGTAATATTCAAAATACCTGGCTGTCCCTTCGATTTCAATAACGGCTTCCCAAAGCGGTTTGCCTGATTCAAGGCATAGCAATTCGGCTATCTCGGCGCAATTATCGAGCATGAATTGCCCCATCTTGCGCACCATGCGGCTGCGCTCAACGGGACGTAAATCGGATAGTGCGCCACTTTCGTGGCAAGCCAGCGCCGCGGCAACGGCGCGGTCGATATCTGCCGCATCCGCCAGCGCCACATCTGCCAAATGCTCACCAGTGCCGGGGTTGCTTACAGGCAGGCGTCCACCGCCGCCATCAATCCATGATCCGTTAACATAGTTCTGGAAAAAATCCTGCATCACATAATCCTCTGTCAGATATTCTATTCGGTTATATATGCCCATAGGCCAGTTCAAGATATACTAATCAAACCCTAGGCTGGCTTTGTATTTAGGTGCAATATCAATTTACCAAAGCTGTATTTAAATCTGTAGATCATAATATGACATCACATTAGACTTGACCCTTATCCGATTATCGCCATGACTAGAATACATATAATTTAAAGGTGATTTGAATCTATGACGTCAAATATTGTTATTATTGGTGCCAGTCATGCCGGCGTCAGCTTTGTTGATGCGATACGCTCAAATGGCTTTGATGGGGCGTTGACGCTTATTGATCGTCAGGCGGGAATGCCGATGGAACGTCCGCCCTTGTCAAAGGCATTTTTGCTCGAAGATACCAACAGCGTTAATCCGACATTTTTGATTCGTAATGCAGATTGGTATGCAAGCAACAATGTAACGCTGATGTCAGGTGCTGATGTTATTGCCATTGATCCGGTTGCCAAGATGCTGACATTGGCAGATGGTGCGGTTATCAGTTTTGACAAATTGGTGCTGGCAACAGGTGCCGTGCCGCGTGCGCTTCCGTCGGCATCTGGGCTTGCTAATGTGTTCATGTTGCGCCAGCCTGATGATGCTACGGCGCTTAAAAAAGCCTCACAGTCAGCCACAAGTGCCATTATTGTTGGCGGCGGCTATATCGGGCTTGAGGTGGCGGCATCTTTGCGTAAACGCGGGCTAGATGTCAATGTGGTCGAAGCGGCTGATCGTTTGCTTGCCCGTGTCGCCAGCCCCCCTGTAGCCAGATTTTTAGGTGACCTTCATCATATGCATGGCGTGTCAATTCATACGGGTGTGGCGATTGCCAGCATCACTGATAATAAGGGCGTGTTTACGGGTGTTACCCTTGCCGATGGGCGTTCGTTATCGGCTGATATGCTGGTTGTCGGTATTGGCGTTACGCCGGATAGTCAGCTTGCCCGTATGGCCGATATTGAAACCGAAGCTACCGACAATGGTGCTATTCTGGTTGATGCGATAATGCGCACCAGCAATCCGGATATTCTGGCCATTGGTGATGTTGCCTTGCAACATGGCCATACTGTGCGGATCGAGTCGGTTCATAATGCTCAGGATAGCGCCGCACGTGCGGTCGCGGGGCTGTTGGATGTGCCGCCACCAGCTGATCAGGCACCGTGGTTCTGGTCGGATCAATATGATGCCAAATTGCAATCGGCAGGTATTGTGCCTGTTGGTGCGGATGATCTGCTACATGTGACGCGACCTGGCAAGCGTGAAGGGGGCTTATCGGTCTGGACCTATCGTGGCAGTCAGCTTCTGGCGGTTGAGGCGGTTCGTGATCCGGCTGGTTACATGCTTGGCAAGAAATGCCTTGAGGCCGATATATCACCCGACCCGAATCAGATTGGCGACCCGGCATTTGACCTAAAGGCACTATTGGCTCATTAAGGAAGAAGATTTCAGAGTGATGGTGGGTTAAAATGTCGAATGCGGGAACATATGCGGGTGCAACAATGGCGACAGGCGATGTGCTTGTCGATTTTCGCAGTGACACGGTAACCCGGCCAACCGCGGCCATGCGCGCGGTGATGGCCAAGGCTGATGTTGGCGATGATGTCTATGGTGATGATCCGAACGTCAATGACCTTCAAGATAAGGTGGCGGCTCTTATGGGCAAGGAAGCCGCGCTGTTTGTGACCAGTGGCACCCAGTCCAATCTATGCGCCATGCTGGCGCATTGTCAGCGTGGTCAGGAAATACTAACTGGCGAAAACTATCACGTTTTCATTGACGAAGCTGGCGGTGCGTCTGTGCTTGGCGGCATTATGATGGCACCAATGCCTACTAATGAAACAGGTGCATTGAATGGTGACGATATTGACCGGACGGTCAAGCCCGATGATCCGCATTGCCCGATCAGTTCTTTGCTATGTCTGGAAAACACAGTGTCCGGCAATGTGCAATCGGTTGATGTGATCGATGCGCTGGCACTGCGTGGCAAAGCGCATGGGCTAGCTGTGCATCTTGATGGCGCGCGGTTGATGAATGCCGCGGTCAAGCTGGGCGTGCCCGTGGGTGATATTGTCAAACATGCCGACAGCATATCATTATGCCTGTCAAAGGGGCTTGGCGCGCCTGTTGGCTCGGTGCTTGCTGGTTCAAAGGAAGTGATTAGCCGTGCTTATCGTGTGCGCAAACTTGTGGGTGGTGGCTTGCGTCAGGCTGGCCTGCTGGCGGCGGCGGGGCTTTATGCGCTTGACCATCATGTTGATCGTCTTGCTGACGATCATGCCAACGCTTTGCGGCTGGCTGAACAACTGGCGACGATCCCACAGATTGCGGTCGATGTTGATGCTGTGCAAACGAACATGGTCTTTATGACTATGGCGCATGACGCTGCCGCATCCTTGCCTGCTTATCTGCAGAATAAGGGCATTTTGATAAATGGCCATCCTAGCCGTATTCGTCTGGTAACGCACCTAGATGTCAGCGCTGAAAAGATTGACCAGTTTGTGACTGAATTACGTGGGTTTTTTGCTTAAAAACGTATTGATTTTGACGTAATCGGGATATTGTTACCACATGGCTATGGCAGACTTCGATAAATTTATTGAGGTGTGAAATGTCTCTTGCTCTTTCAGTTGGGCCGCGTGTTCGCAAAAGCCCTTTTTTTTCGTCAGCACGTAAAGCCGGACTGGCGGCAGCTTCTGTTTATAATCATATGTATATGCCAACCAGCTATGGTGACCCTATGGCGGAATATGATCGCTTGATCAATGGCGTTGCTATGTGGGATGTGGCGGTTGAACGCCAGGTTGCTCTCAAAGGGCCTGATGCGATTGCGCTGGCAAAATATTTGACTCCGCGTAATCTTGATAATCTTAAAATTGGCGTTGGCAAATATGTCCCGCTTTGCGATTTTAACGGGACGCTGATCAACGATCCGGTGCTTCTTCAAATCAGCGAAGATGAAGTCTGGCTGTCGATTGCCGATAGTGATGTAAAATTATGGGCGGCGGGCATTGCTGGTGCGCGCGGCATGGATGTACGGGTCTTTGAACCGGATGTGTCACCGCTTGCCATTCAGGGGCCTAAAGCCAACGATGTTGTGCGCGATCTATTTGGCGACTGGGTGGATGAGATCAAATATTTTGGTTTCAGGGCGACCGAACTAAAAGGCATTCCAATGGTGTTGGCACGGTCTGGCTGGTCAAAGCAAGGTGGCTTTGAACTCTATCTGCAAGATGGTAGCAAAGGTGGCATTTTATGGGATCTTGTTGCCGAAGCAGGCAAACCCTACGATATCGGGCCTGGCACACCGAATTATATCGAACGTGTTGAAAGTGGGCTGATTTCCTATGGCGCTGACACCGATGATATGAGCAATCCTTTTGAACTGGGAATGGATCGTCTTATCGACCTTGATCAACCACAGGATTTTGTAGGCAAAGCAGCGCTCAGCGACATTAAGGCACGTGGGGCAACCCGTCGATTTATGGGGTTGATTATTGATGGTGAAAAATTCACCAGTACCAATGAAAACCGCTGGCCAGTTGAATGGAATGGTGCCAATGCAGGCTATGTCAGCGCCAGTGCTTATTCACCGCGTCTTGATGCTAATATTGCGTTGGCGATGGTATCTGTTGCGGCTATCGCGTCAGGTGACAAGGTGCATGTGCTGAACGAAACAGGCCGTCTAACAGCAAAGATCGTGCCATTGCCTATGGTTTAGATATCAAATCAGCGCCCTGATTTCGATGCTATGATTTTGATGGGGAGTGAACAATGACTGAAATGGTTTCACATGCAAAGGTGGTCGTCATTGGCGGCGGCGTTGTTGGCTGTTCGATTTTGTTCCATCTGGCCAAATTCGGCTGGAAAGATGTGGTGCTGCTTGAACGTAATGAACTGACATCTGGCTCAAGCTGGCATGCGGCAGGTCAGATTCATACGATCAGCTCCGATCCGAATATCTCACGCCTGCAAGGCTATACAATCAATCTCTATAAGGAAATTGAAGAAACCTCTGGCCACTCGGTTGGTATGCATAATACAGGTGGTTTCTATCTGGCCTCAAATCCTGACTGGTATGATTATCTCAAGCGTGAACGGTCTAAAGCGCGCTATATGGGGCTCGATCAGGAATTCATCTCGATCGAAGAAGTTGCCGAACGTCATCCCCTGATTGATCCCAGCCATTATCTGGCGGCTTTATGGGATCCGCTTGATGGCGATATTGATCCCTCTGGCGTCACTTATGCCTATGCCAAATCAGCCCGCGTTCATGGGGCAAAATATTATACCCATACGCCGGTGATCGAAACCAACCAGCGCCCCGATGGCAGCTGGGATGTGGTCACCGAAAAAGGTACGATCAATGCGGAAATGATTGTTAATGCGGGTGGCCTATGGGCGCGCGAAGTCGGGCATCTGGCGGGGCTTCATCTGCCCGTTCAGCCGATGGAGCATCACTATCTGATAACCGAGGATATTCCCGAAATCACCGCCCGCACTGAACGCCTACCAGCAGGCATTGATTATGAAGGCAATATCTATTTCCGTCAGGAACGCGGCGGTATGTTGCTTGGCACCTATGAACCACGGGCAACGCCGTGGTCGCTAGCTGGCACCCCACAGTCATTTGGCCATGAATTGCTCGAACCAAAGCTTGATAATATTGCCGACAGGCTGGAAATTGGTTTTGAACGCATTCCGGCATTGGCCGAAGCGGGCATTAAAAATATCATCAATGGTCCGTTTACCTTTGGGCCGGATGGCAACCCGATGATAGGACCCGTGCCAGGCATGACCAATTACTGGGTCGCGGTTGGTGTTATGGCGGGCTTTTGTCAGGGTGGTGGCGTTGGTCTGTGTATGGCTGAATGGATGATGGATGGCGAACCGTCGATTGACGTGTGGGCTATGGATGTGGCGCGCTTTGGTGATTATGCAACGCCGCATTGGGGCACAGTCAAATCGTCGGAAAATTATGAGCGCCGTTTTGTCATGACATTCCCGAACGAAACCTTGCCCAAAGGTCGCCGCCAACAGACAACAGCGCTCTATGACCGGCTGGTATCACGCGGGGCGGTAATGGGTGACTCGCATGGGCTGGAAAATGCCCTTTGGTTTGCAACTGATGCCGATGACGCGCATGAAGATCCAACATTCAGGCGTTCACGTGCGCATGATTATGTAGCTGCCGAAGTCGCGGCGGTACGACATGACGTTGGCGCAATCGAGGTTGCCAATTTCGCCAAGCATGAATTCACCGGTGCCGGCGCGCGTGCGTTTCTGGATTATATGCTTGCTGGCCGCGTGCCAAAGCCAGGTCGTTTGCAACTGACCCCGATGCTGACGCCAAAGGGCAAGCTATATGGTGATATGACAGTCGCTTGTCTTGCTGAAGATCATTTCTATCTGTTCGGGTCGGGGGCGGCTCAGAATATGCACCGGCGGTGGTTTGAGTCACATCTTCCAGATAGTGGTGTCAGCTATGCAAACCGTTCCGATGCGTGGCATGGTATTGCTATTTCGGGGCCGAAGTCACGAACACTTCTGCAACGCCTTGTGCGCGAGGATGTTGGTCCCGATGCGCTGGCTTTTCGTGATGTGCGGCAGACCTTTGTGGCTGGTGTGCCTGCCATGCTGCTGCGCATATCCTTTTCTGGCGAACTTGGTTATGAAATTTATGTTGCCCCGCAATATCAGCTGCGTTTGTTTGAAGCGATCGAAGAGGCAGGTCAGGATCTTGGACTTCGGCTTTATGGAAGCCGGGCTTTGATGTCGCTACGGCTGGAAAAAAACTGGGGGGCATGGACATTGGATTTTCGGCCTGATTTCACCGCCGCAGAATCTGGGCTGGATGCCTTTATCCATTGGGACAAGGATTTTATCGGCAAGGAGGCCGCTATCGCTGAGGCCAAAACGGGTCCGGCAAAAAAGCTGGTGATGATGACTATCGATACAGATGACATTGATGTTTCAAATGATGAAGCCATTTTTGCCAATGGCGAGGCGGTGGGTTATGTCAGCTCGGGCGGCTTTGCGCATCATGTTGGCAAATCAATGGCATTCGGCTATGTGCCAAGCGCATTGGTTGCTGATGATGCTGAACTGCATGTCGAAATTCTTGGCAATCAATGTCCAGCCAGAATTATTCCCGCGCCTCTATATGATGCAAATGGTGGAAAAATGCGGGGTTAAGCATCATCCAATCAAGCATCATCCAATCGCAGCGAAGTTTAGATTGATAAGATGATCGCGGTATTAATTTAAACATTATCTGTCTTGTAAAGCTGCTTAGATACCTTTTAAAACCCATACCCAAGACAAAAGCCGCCCCTAACGGAGCGGCTTTATAATGATTGGTGGCATTGTCTAACCGACACTGCCAATTGGTTTTACAGCCAACTCTATCTTATGATACTACTTCAAGATTAACGGCGGCCATTTTGCCGTTACGCTGTTCTTCAAGTTCATAAGTTACTTTATCACCTTCGTTTAGACCGTTCAGGCCTGAATTCTGGACAGCGGTGATGTGAACAAACACATCACTACCTGAACTTTCAGCCTCGATGAAACCGTAACCTTTTTGGGTGTTAAACCATTTAACAGTGCCTTGTGACATTCTATTAGTCTCCAACTTCAAACCAAACCTGCCGATGGTTTAGTATCTCAGATTGTTATGCGGCGCCTTTGTTGCTTATCGCAAATGCGAATATGCTCAAAAAAACCTTCGGCAAGTTACATATGGGTGGCATATCACCTAATGTCAATTGTTTTATGCGTAGTAAAGAGCTTGGCATTTATATTATATGCGCCTATGAAATATATTGCTGTGGTCAATCCTTTTTATTTTCC
>NZ_CBFHNB010000003.1:0-14099 GCF_965657105.1 Puniceispirillum sp. (SeqCode) | reverse complement strand
ATGCGCGTGGTGCCAAGCCCGCAACAGTGTCTCAATTCCATAATCTGCAAACGCGCGGTATCATATTCGCCCTCGTCGCAGGGTTTTTATGGGGTGTTCTGCCGATTTATATCAACAGCGTGAATGCCATCACACCTTATGAAATAGTTGCGCATCGTGCAATCTGGTCAGCGGTTCTTCTGGCGGCACTGATGCCGTTCTTGGGTGGCTTTGGCCAAGTCATAACTATGCTTCGCCAGCGCAAGCTTCAATTAGGCTTGGCAGCAACGACGGTTTTGGTTGGGATAAATTGGACTATTTTCATCTATTCTGTGCAAAGTGGGCAGATTGTCCAGGCGGCGCTTGGCTATTTTATTTATCCGCTTGTCGCACTATTGCTTGGCGTTCTGATATTGGGGGAACGTCTTGACCGGATGGGCTGGTTGGCGATCGCGCTGGTGGCCTGTGGTGTAGCGGCAAAAAGCTTATTTGCTGGCGAGCCTCCAGTCATAGCGCTGGTTCTGGCCGTAACCTTCGGTTTATATGCCGTGACGCACAAGAAATTAGGCATGGATCCGGTCAAAGCCTTGTTTGTTGAATCCGTGTTGCTAATGCCCATCGGGGTTGCCTATCTGTGGTGGCTTACCGATCAAGGTCTCCCAATCTTTTTTGGCGGTGGGGCAATGAATATATCATTGGCTGTGCTGGCGGGTTTATTTACAATTCTACCGCTATTGTTTTTTCATGCGGGCAACCGCGCTCTGACAATGTCCATGTCAAGTTTGCTATTCTATTTCAATCCCACGACCCAGCTCATGGTTGGCATCTTTATATATGATGCGCTCTTCACCATGGCCGATGCCGTTACTTTCGGGTTGATATGGGTCGGCATAGCTGTTTATTTTGCAACCCGACCCCGTACGCTAAGACCTGTGGTCTAATCCATCATCCGTGCCGAAACAATCTTGTCAGCTATAGCAGGTGGTTCGCCAACGGCTAGTTTTTTGACAATATCCATGCCGCGCTCGACTTGGCCCCAGACTGTATATTGTCCGGTCAAATGACCGCATCCATCAAAACAAATGAAAAACTGGCTATCAGCACTGTTTGGGTTCATCGCACGCGCCATACCGACTGTACCTTCGCGATACTGATAATCGGTGAATTCAGCATCAAGATTTTTACCAGAGCCACCCATGCCGGTACCAGTTGGGTCACCCGTTTGTGCCATAAAGCCGGGAATCACACGGTGAAAGATAATGCCATCATAAAATCCTTCATTCACCAATTCGGTGATACGAGCAACATGATTAGGGGCCACGTCAGGGAGCATGGTGATTTCAACTTGCCCCTGGCTTGTTTCAAGAAGCATTGTTTCGCCTGCTACGGCGTCATTTTGAGTACTCATCAATAAAAATCCAATTCCAACTAGGGATATAAAAAAAGTGCGCATAAGATAATCCTTGTTAGCGAGCCTAGAAAAGGGCGTCAATCTGTTCGTCAGTCAAGTTACCAGGTACAACCGTAATCGGTACGCGACAACTTGAAGCACCGCGTGTCACCATAAATGAAATAAGCGGGCCAGCTGTTTCCGAGTTTGTGTCGGCGCCGAGCACAAGCAAGCTGATATCGGGTTCCTCACTGATAAGGCTCAGTAATTCGTCACGAATATCACCTTCACGAACATATAATATCGGCGTATTGTTAATAAGCTTTTGAACATATTCGGCATGTATTGACATTTTTTCTTCAGCCGCTTCGCGGGCTTCGGCACGCATCAATTCGCCAACACCAGCAAAATATTCGAACTCAGATGGTGCGATGCAATAAAGCAAGGCAACCTTGCCCCCGACGGCTTCGGCACGGCCACAGGCAAATTGTAATGCCTGATGCATTTCCTCGCTATCATCAACGACAACAAGAAAAACAGGATCCTGCTTCTTTTTTGTTTTAGCCAAGGTTACCTCCAAAAAACTGACAGCTTCATAATTTCAAAAGCCACCTCAATATTAACCGCAAGATTACATGCAGTTGTAGAATTTGACCAGTGGTTGTTGAACAGTTCCGTTATGGAATCACTCATATAGATGTTTTGTTTTTCTGGCTATTTTTCCGGTTATTTTTTCCGGAACGCAGCTGCGGCCAGCCAGCCCGAAGCAACCGCAAAGATAACGGCAAATAATCCATAAAAGAATGAAAATTCATGCGCCATTTTATAAATCGTGGCGCTGAGTCCACCTTTGCTTATAGCGATACTTGTCGTGTCCTCGCTTAACGGCACGCCATCTCGCAAATGTATGATCCGCACCTCATAGAGGCCGGAATACACATTCGACGGCAGGTCAATCACGCTTCGGAACAAAGCCCCTTCTTTAAGGGCAATAGTATCTGTTTTGGCACCCCATAGTCCAAGCGCACGCATATTTGCAACAAGTTCACCAATCATGTCATTGACTGTTGGTATCGCTAGGCCAGTCTCCTGCGGGTCTTTTTCGGGGGTGATTTGCAAGGCCAGATTGGTGGGCCCAACACCAAGATCTTGCAAAGTGGCTTCATCGGCAATCACGGCAAGGTCGCGCGTTGCCAAAATCTGATAAAAGCTTGGCGTCTTGGTCCAGATATTGGTTTCAACATTGATCCAGATGCCAGCGACTTTGCTTTTGCGGCGCTGGGCTATGCGCGCATCAGGACCGCGCACAACGATGATGATATCATCGTCTTGCATGCCGTCAACGGCACCGAATAGTAATAACTCTGTGCCATGAAAATCGCTTTCGATCGAAACCGTATTTTCGGATAAATCGGCGACAAGCTTACCATTATTGGCGTGGGCTGAGATCGTGCCAAAACTAACCGACAGAATTGTGAACAGCCATAGCATGAACGTCATCTGGCTAGGGATCTTATGATTGTGCGGATATAGTCTGATCATTTCAGCAACTCCACCGAATACAGGCTGGCGGGTTGAACGGCCAGATCAAAGCCCAGCTTTACACAGACAGCAATCACCATCAATGCGAGCAGGCCGCGTAATTGTTCGCCGCGTAATTTTGCGCCAGCGCGGGTGCCGAACTGCGCACCTATTACAGCGCCGAATAGCAACAGGCCTGCCAGAACAAAATCAACAGTTTGCGTCTGGACAGACTGCAAAATCGTCACATTGGCAGTCACAAATATAATCTGAAACAGCGAGGTGCCAACCACAACAGCTGTTGGCATACCCAAAATATAGATCATCGCAGGCACCATTATAAAGCCGCCGCCAACACCCATAATGGCGGCCAGTACACCAACGAAAGCCCCTATGCCAAGAGGAAGCAAGGCTGAAATATAGAGTTTTGAGCGCCGAAATCGCATTTTGAAGGGCAGACCATGCAACCAGTTATGCTGATGCAATTTACCACGCGCCGCGCCTGGCTGGCGGGTGCGCAATATGGCGCGCACACTTTCGACAAGCATAAGGCTGCCCACGATGCCAAGCAGAACCACGTAGGACAGTTTGATAACCAAATCAATCTGGCCAAGCTCACGCAGGAAGGCAAACAGGAACACGCCAAGCGTTGAGCCAATCACACCGCCAACCAGCAGAATTGTCCCCATCTTAAAGTCGACGTTGCTACGGCGCATATGTGCCAGCACGCCGGAAACTGACGAGGCAACAATCTGGTTGGCTTCGGTGGCCACGGCCACAACAGGCGGCACGCCAAAGAAAATCAAAAGCGGTGTCATTAGAAAGCCACCACCAACACCAAAAAGCCCCGATAGAAAACCAACCCCACCACCAAGGCCGATGATGATCCCGATATGCATCGAAATTTCTGCAATAGGAAGATAAATATACATTTATATATAACGCCAGATCAAATAAGAGGGTTCTAAAGTGCCGTGCTTGCAAAATTAGCGCATCACTTGCGCCCTCGTTTTGCACAAATAATAACGCTATTCAACTCAAATTATATACTTTTTGGCGCGTTGGTCATTTTTACAAATGTAAAGGGCCATCAGAAATAGCCCCATTCATGGGGTCATAGCGTCTGAAACTGATACCATACGTTAAATCTGTTCGTGCAGATCTACTCATGTAAATCTAGAAATGTAAACCCATTAATGTCGGGTTTTTTTCATCGCGGGGTCGTCTATATAAATATGTGTCAGCAAACGTAGAATGCGTAATACATCACCATCCTCAATCGAATAATAGATGGTTTGCGATGCACGGCGGGTACGCACAATATTTGCTCGTCGCAACCGCCCTAAATGTTGTGATAAAGCCGACTGGCTGAGCGTGGCGATAATTTCCTCAAGCTCGGAAACCGATTTTTCCTGTCCGTCGGCAAGTTCATTGAGAATGCGCAAACGCTTAGAATTACCCATAGCGCGCAAAATTATAGTTGCCTTAGATTGTTCGGTTTCTAAGTCAGGTAAGCGAGCCATGAATTTTCCTCCTAGCGAGTTAAAGTCCAAGATATGGCGGCGATTCCCCTTATCTATCCTCTAACATATCGCAAAAAGGTTATTAATCCGTTAAAGGCTATATGAAAAATGCGTTGTTTTTAATACGTAAACGCTTTTTTCGTCAGATTTTGCCGTAAGGCTAGATTATGGGTTGATGTTCGGGGTCGGTGATACAAGCAACGCTTAATACGCGATAATTATGTGGGCGATCTGATGCGGGGGCGAGGGGATAGATAAGACGATGAAAAGGATACTGGGTATTTCCGGGGGTGGTTCCAGTTTGTGTGTCGGGCATTGTTATGTGGCCATGGTGATAAAGCGGTAATTTCAGAGCAAAGGCAGTTTCATAGAGGATGCTGAGCCAATATTCTGAATCTTTAGGAAGACATTCATCAAGTGCATCTCCCTTTTCGATGGTGGCGTCTGGCCATGAAAATTGAGGGGGAGTCGATAGAAAACATAATCGCATCGACATGGTTTGTCCGACGGACACAAGATTTTCGATATTGGCATTGACCACCTGCATCAATGCTGACGGCACGTCCTTGCCAAGTAGATTGAGACGCGCCAGCGGCATTAATGCCTCTGGCAGATCATATTTGTCTAAATTGGCATACGAGAAAAGTTCCAGATGACTTTTAAAATTTATGTCGGGTTCTGCTTCCAGCGCTTTGATTGCCATTTGTGCGATCGTGATAAAGACATCTTGTGGCGTCTGGTTGCTTTTATTGACGTTGGCACCTGACAGATTCATCAAGCCAGATGCTGATCTTAAGGTGCGTATCAGGCTCATCAACGCGGGTACTTCCGGCTTATCGTCAAAGAAAATTGAAAATTCCTGATTCGTGCGGGTCACACATACACCCCCTTCTGGCGTTGCGTCACTTTCTGATGACTGAACAATACCCTTTTTATTTATCAGTATTTCTGAACGCATTACTTTTCGCATGATTTCAACAGCATCATTAGCTTATGCTTGTTCCCAAATTTTAAACGTGTTTTGTTTTTGTTTCACGTTGCTTAGTTGCGTTATGGTTTTATTTCGTTCCATTTAGTATGTGCGTGTTTGTAAAGCGCACATGCAAAAATAAAAAAATTAAATAAAAACAGATACAAAGCCATAATTGCCTATTTTCTATGCTGTAGTGTCGCAGAAAAAGATTTACAAAAGGTTAGCGACGTAAAATAAATTTTTTGATGGTGAAACCCTGATATTATGACTCATGTCTAAAAACGCGCCTGACAGTGAAAAAATCAATAAATCGCTTGAAAATATCAACCGGTTGACGCCGCAGCAGTTCGATATGCATATCGCGTCCGATGGCGCATGGTTTCATGAGGGAGGTCTTATTGGCCGTCCGGCTTTGGTAAGGCTGTTTGCGTCGGTATTGCAGCGGCGTGATGATGGCACATTCTGGTTAGTGACACCGGCAGAATGCGGGCAAATAACCGTTGAAGACGCGCCCTTTATAGGGGTAGCACTTACAATAACAGGCGAGGGTATTGATCGTGAACTTCGCCTTACAACGAATATCGGCGATACGGTGTTGATTGATCGTGACCATGCGCTGCGTATGCAAACAGGCGACGACCATGAGGATCGGCCCTATGTCAGAATCAGAGATCAGTTGGATGCTAAATTGAGCCGGCCTGTTTTTTACGAATTGGCGGCTCTTGCTGAACCAGATGAAAATGGGCGTTTGGGTGTATGGAGCGCGGGATGTTTTTTCCCGCTTATGGATTGAACATGCTTGGTGATGCGGCAAAAATTGCATCGGTGCTGACTCCACCGCACCATATGAATGGCAATATAAAGGATATGTTTGTATCGGCGATGGCAACCGACAGGCCGGCGGCGGTGCTGGTCGGCTTAATCAAGCATCAACATAGTTTGCATATTCTGATGACGCGGCGGGCGCCGCATTTGGCCACCCATGCTGGCCAGATCAGTTTTCCCGGCGGCAAGATTGAAACATATGATGCCACGCCGGTTGATGCCGCTTTGCGAGAAGCGCATGAAGAGGTGGCGTTACAGCCTGATCACGTGACCATACTTGGTTCGCTTTCGGTGTTGCGCAGCCCTGCGGGCTTTATCGTCGCGCCAATTGTAGGTATGATTACAGCGGACGAAGGAGCTGTGGTAAAGCTTGCACCTGATCCGGCTGAGGTTGACGATATTTTGCTGTTACCACTTGATCACATGCTTGATCGTCAGAATTACAGACGTGAAACGCACGAGCGTGATGGCGTTATGCGTCATACCTGGGTTATTGATCATCCAGCCCATTATATTTGGGGACTCTCGGCAGCCATCATTGTTGAGCTGTCCGACAGATTGCAGACATTAAGTCAAACAGGAGCAGGTTAATGCGGCGATATCTGATTATTCTATCTGCGTTGGGCGCGGCCATCATTGTGATGAGTCTGGTAAAAGCATGGCAACGACGTCGGGCATTAAAAGCTGGCCTTGATCCCAGTGACATCAAAATCTCGACCGCCTATATCGTGGGTGGCCTCACGGGTCTGATCGTGTTTTTGATCGGTGTTATCGCTCTTGAAGGTGGGGCGGGGGCGCCAGGCACAAGTTACAGCCCCGCTGTTATAAAGGATGGCGTTATCAGTTCAGGCGGCTTTGAAGATAATGCTAATTAGGCTGGCATCTCTGGGGCAACTAGCTTTGCGGCAACCATGCCTGGCACCAGCAGATACGATCAAAGCCCGGCAGTCATTGCCGCCATATGCCAACCAACCTCTTGTGCTTCGTATTTTTGACGTGGCCGATAGGGCTGGTGCAGAGGCACGGATTGTTGGTGGTGCCGTGCGCGACTGGCTTGCGGGTATGGAAGTTGGCGATATTGATATGGCCGTGAACTTGCCGATTGAACGTTTTGCTGATGCTCTTGAACAGGCAGGTCTGCGCGTGATCCATACAGGCTTGTCACATGGCACGGTTACCGTGGTGCAGGACAAGACTAAAATCGAGATCACGCATACACGACTTGATATCGAAACTGATGGGCGCCATGCCAAGGTAGCACATAGTCCTGATTGGCTAGAAGATGCGCGCCGGCGGGATTTTACCATCAATGCCATTTATATGGATGCGGCAGGCAAAATCTTTGACCCGCTGAACGGCCAAGATGACCTGCAAGCTGGCATTCTCCGCTTTGTTGGTGATGCAGACCAGCGGGTGCAGGAAGATGCGTTGCGCATGTTGCGATATTGCCGGTTTTTGCATCGCTTTGGCCGCGGGCAGATTGATGCTGATGCGCTTGCGACATTTCGGCGAAATGCGTCGCTGGCACAGCATTTATCGGGTGAGCGCGTGCGCACTGAGATGGAATTTATTCTTGTTGCTGATGGGGCTGCAACAGCTTGCAGCCTGATGCAGGATACAGGGCTTGCCACAGCCGCATGCAATACAGATTTCAATGTTGGGTGCCTTGCCCCTGATGGCGCGGTTGACCGGGGTGACTGGTTGATTGGTCTGGCCAGCATCATGCCACCCGGTACGGCGGTATCTTTGGCCAAGCGCCTCCGCTTGAGCAAAATCGAAGCGCGCCGCTTACAGGCAATGGATCGGGATATTGATTCCAATTTGCCGAATCTGGCAGGTGATAAATGGCAACAGGCGGCCTGGTTTTTAGGCGATGACTCAGCGGCTATCTATGCTGTCAAAACACGTCGGTCGCAGGCGCAATTTTCAAGCACCCGCTGGGATGAATTGCAAAACTGGATAGCACCTGAATGTCCGGTTACAGGGGCAGACTTATTGTCGCATGGCGTTGACAATGGGCCTATCTGTGGTGACATTCTACTCATGATTCAAAAGCAATGGGTTGCATCAGGTTTTACACTTGCCAAGCCTGACTTGCTGGCGATGATACCGAATTAGCGATTTAAGGGTCTTAAGAGCATATGAACGCGCAGACAAACATAAGTCTGGATGACAAAAAACAGGCAGCATCTGCTTGGTTTGCGTCTTTGCGTGACCAGATCTGCGCGTGTTTTGAAAGCATCGAGGATCAATATACAGGTGCACCTGATCTGCAAGCTGGCCGTTTTGTCCGTAAAACGTGGAATCGCGAAGGCGGTGGCGGTGGCGTGATGAGCATCATGCACGGTCGTGTCTTTGAAAAAGTCGGGGTGAATATTTCGACAGTTCATGGTGTTTTTTCAGATGAATTTCGTGACAAAATACCCGGCGCTGAAACCACCGGTGATTTCTGGGCATCAGGCATTTCGCTGGTTGCGCATATGCGTAATCCGCATGTGCCAGCGGCGCATATGAACACCAGATTTATTGTGACCAGAAAAAGCTGGTTTGGTGGCGGTGGTGATCTGACGCCCTTATTACCAGACGAGAATAACACGGCAAAATTTCATGCGGCGATGCAATCTGCCTGTGATGCACATGATCCGGATTATTACCCCAAATACAAAAAATGGTGCGATGACTATTTCTATTTGCCGCATCGTGATGAACCCCGCGGCGCGGGTGGTATTTTTTATGATAATCTGGATAGTGGTAATTGGGATGCTGACTTTGCCTTTACCCGTGATGTTGGCGTTGCCTTCAAGGATGGTTACAGCGCCATTGTAGAAGCGAGCATGAAACAGCCTTGGAGCGATGCCGAGCGGCACGAACAGTTGGTTCGGCGTGGGCGATATGTAGAGTTTAATCTGCTCTATGATCGTGGCACGCTTTTTGGCTTGAAAACCGGTGGAAATATAGAGGCAATTTTGATGAGTATGCCACCAGAAGTGCGGTGGCCATAAGGTGATATCTATCACCATAAACATATATGCTGTTTTTGTTTGAAAGCAGACAAAAAGAGGGTATGAAACTAACGCGTTACCGTGTAAAACACGGCAAGATTTGGGTGTATTTAGCGCCCTGGACTGCTGCTAAAAGGCGGGGCCCTGAAAGGGGTTAACAGTTGTAGAGGATAGAATGACAAAATCGACACCAGATACCAAGGATCTGCAAGATCCGGAACGTCGCGATTTCATTGTAGTGGCGACCTATGCGATGGGCGCGGTTGGTGCCGCCGCGGTTACCTGGCCGCTGATTGATCAGATGAACCCGGCGGCTGATACATTGGCGCTTGCCAATACCGAAGTCGATATATCGAAAATTGCCGAAGGTCAGTCGATCACCGTCAAATGGCGTGGCAAGCCAGTTTTTGTAAGGCACCGTACGGCTGATGAAATTGCCCGTGCTGAAACCGCAAATGGAGATGACCTCCGCGACCCGCAGTTGGATGATGCGCGTGTTCAGCGGCCTGAGTTACTTGTTGTCGTTGGTGTTTGTACGCATCTTGGTTGTGTGCCGCTTGGTCAGAAAACAGGTGAAGTACGTGGTGATTATGATGGCTGGTTCTGTCCATGCCATGGATCGCACTATGATACATCTGGGCGTATCCGCAAGGGGCCGGCACCGACCAATCTTGAAGTGCCGCCTTACACATTTCTATCCGACTCGGTCATCCGCATCGGTTAATCTATTAAGTCTTCTGGAGGTATAATAGCAATGTCTGCTGATAAATTTTCAAATCCGGTTGTGCGATGGATTGACCATCGTTTACCTGTTTTCTCAATGCTCGATCATACAGCACACGACTACCCAACTCCCAAAAACCTAAGTTACATGTGGAACTTTGGAAGCCTTGCCGGTTTGTCATTAACGATAATGATCGCTACGGGCATTGTTTTATCCATGAACTATACGCCTCACATCGATTATGCTTTTGACTCTGTTGAGCGCATCATGCGTGATGTTAACCACGGTTGGATGATCCGCTATATCCATATGAATACGGCTAGCTTCTTTTTCATAGTTGTTTATCTTCATATTATGCGGGGGCTTTATTATGGTTCGTATAAAGCACCACGCGAGCTTTTGTGGATATTAGGTGTGATAATTTTTTTACTTATGATGGCAACTGCTTTCATGGGTTATGTTTTGCCATGGGGTCAGATGAGCTTCTGGGGCGCGACTGTTATTACCAACCTATTCTCGGCTATTCCGTTTGTTGGTGAGAGTATTGTAACATGGCTCTGGGGTGGGTTTTCTGTTGATAATTCAACGTTAAACCGCTTTTTCTCACTACATTATTTGTTGCCGTTTGTTATTGCAGGCGTAGTGGTGTTGCATATTGTGGCCTTGCACCGTTTTGGCTCTAACAACCCAATTGGCATTAATGCTAAAGGTCCGCAGGATACAGTTTCATTTCATCCTTATTATACAATTAAGGATGTCGTAGGCATTGCGATGTTCTTGTTGCTGTTGGCGGTTGCGGTTTTCTTCTTCCCCAATGCGATGGGACATCCGGACAATTACATTCCTGCCAACCCGATGCAGACACCTGCGCATATTGTGCCTGAATGGTATTTCCTGCCGTTCTACGCGATCTTGCGGGCGGTGCCTGACAAACTTGGCGGCGTGTTGATGATGTTTGGTGCGATTGCGGTGCTGTTTGTCTTGCCATGGCTGGATCGTTCGCCAGTGCGTTCGGCGCGCTTCCGTCCGGTCTTCCGCATTTTCTTCTGGTTGTTGATTGTTGATGCGGTTTTGCTTGGTTATCTTGGCGCAAAGCCTGCCGAGGGCATCTATGTGATCCTGTCACGTTTGGCGACCGCATGGTACTTCTTACATTTCCTTGTCATCCTGCCATTGCTTGGGGTGTTTGAAACGACCAAGCCTTTACCCAAGTCAATTTCTGAGCCAGTGCTGGCGGCCGCGAAGGGAGCCTAGATCATGATAAAGGCACTAATGACTGCAATAATAGCTTTGTCAGCGACCTTAGGTGTGTCCAATATGGCTGTTGCGGCTGGTGGCGATACAACCGAATTGCAAATCCGTGAATGGAGCTTCTCAGGGCCTTTTGGCACATTTGACAAAGCATCCATGCAACGTGGATTTCAGGTTTATCGTGAAGTCTGCGCTGGCTGTCATTCGATGGATCTGATTGCCTTTCGTAATCTAGCTGATCTTGGTTATAACGAAGCCGAGATCAAGGCAATTGCGGCTGAATATGAAGTTCAGGATGGCCCCGATGATGAAGGTGAGATGTTCATGCGTCCGGCACGCCCAGCTGACCGGATGCCAGGTCCCTATCGCAATGATAACGAGGCTCGCGCCAACAATAACGGCGCCATGCCGGTTGATCTGTCGCTGATTGCCAAGGCACGCGCGCATGGGCCTGATTATCTGTACAGCCTCCTGCTTGGCTATAAGGAAGCCCCGGCGAGCGTCGAAATGCCTGAAGGCATGTATTATAACGCGGCTTATTCGGGTAATCTGATTGCTATGCCACAGCCGCTTTATGGTGATGATGTTGAATTTGCCGATGGCGCTGATGCGTCGGTTCAGGCGGCAGCAGCAGATGTGACACAGTTCCTTATGTGGG
The DNA here is from genome assembly GCF_965657105.1 of Puniceispirillum sp. (SeqCode). NCBI lineage: Bacteria > Pseudomonadati > Pseudomonadota > Alphaproteobacteria > Puniceispirillales (SeqCode) > Puniceispirillaceae (SeqCode) > Puniceispirillum (SeqCode) > Puniceispirillum sp. (SeqCode). The sequence continues at coordinate 2,253 of NZ_CBFHNB010000003.1, read as the reverse complement.
CGGCAGAACCGAAAATGGAAATTCGCAAGCGCATAGGTGTTGCGGCGGTATTTTTCCTCAGCATTTTCCTGATCTTGAGCTATCTGGCCAAGCGTCGGGTTTGGGCTGATGTGCATTAAATCAACCTAAACATCCTATAACCACAAAAACAAAACCCCGTCAGATGCGTCTGGCGGGGTTTATGTGTTGTGATCATCAGTGACGATATTGACCCAATCAACAACGCCACGGCTGGTGATACAATAAATATCAGTACATCCCATATCGCCGCAGAAAGTGTGAGCTGATAGATGACGAGGATCATACCATAAGCTTTCACCACCAAAATACTGGCAATCAGCCCGTCATGCAGCAAAAGATATATGTAACAGACCAAAAGTATCACATGTTATGCGTGTTGGGATAAAGACCGCCACCTAGACATTAAAGCGGAAATGGAACACATCACCATCGACGACTTTATAATCAGATCCTTCGACGCGTAATTTACCAGCATCCTTGGCCCCACTTTCACCCTGACAGGCGACATAATCGGCAAAGCTGATGGTTTCGGCGCGTATAAAGCCACGCTGGAAATCAGTATGGATGACACCAGCGGCTTGTGGCGCGCTGGCTCCGGCCGCTACCGTCCATGCGCGGGCTTCTTTCGGTCCGACGGTAAAGAAGGTGAGCAGGTCAAGCAGTCCGTATCCCGCGCGAATCAAACGCGACAGGCCAGTTTCGGACAGCCCAAGCTCAGACAGGAATTCAGCCTTATCGTCATCGTCAAGCTGTGCAATTTCGGACTCGATGGCGGCTGATACAACCACATGAGCTGCGCCTTCGCTGGCGGCTTTCTCGGCGACCAGCTTGGTATAGTCATTGCCGGTGGCGGCATCGCCCTCGGCGACGTTACAGACATAAAGCACGGGCTTTGATGTGAGTAATTGCAGATAGGGCAGACGCAGAGTTTCGGCGTCGGTCAATCCGTCAGTGCTGCGCGCAGGCTTGCCATCGGACAGATGCGCGAATAGTTTTTCCATCAAGGTTAGATCGGCTTTGGCATCATTATCACCGCCACGTGATTTTTTGACCAATGCGGCCATGCGCTTTTCCAGCGAATCTAGATCGGCTAGCATCAATTCGGTTTCGACTGTTGTGGCATCACGCACCGGGTCAACATCACCATCGACATGCGTGATTTCGGTATCTTCAAAACAGCGCAAAACATGGGCGATAGCATCAACTTCGCGGATTGTGCCCAGAAATTTATTGCCCAGCCCTTCGCCTTTAGACGCGCCGCGGACAAGCCCGGCAATATCGACAAATTCAAGTTGTGTCGGGATGATTGTTGCTGATTTGGCCAGTTCCGCCAGTTCATCCAGCCTTGTATCGGGCACTGAAACGCGCCCGGTATTGGGTTCGATTGTGCAGAAAGGATAATTCGCCGCTTCGGCTGCGGCTGTCTGTGTCAACGCATTGAACAGGGTGGATTTACCGACATTTGGCAATCCGACAATTCCGCAGTTAAAACCCATTATACACTCCTTGCAATACCGTCAGGCTTGGTTGCCCGCAGGCTCTATTTTGTTGTGCAGTCGCCCGCATTGGTTTGCGTCTTTGCGGCATTTTTGGGCGGTTTAGCTGTGCCGCCTTGGCTGTCTTTACTGTCTTTGCTATCTGGTGGCGCGGCAAGATAGGCAACGCGGCTCATAAAGCCGCTATCATCGCCATCGACCAGCCGTTTGGCTTCATCGGCAATCGCATTCAGCATCCGCCCTAGCCAACCTGATTGTTCGTCTTTGCTGAAATCGGTCAGCACCCAGTTCCGCACATCCATCGCGGGCACGGGTGGCCGTCCAATGCCGATACGCACGCGCCAGTAATCCTGTCCTAGATGCTGGTCAATATCGCGCAGGCCGTTATGCCCGCCATGGCCACCACCAATTTTAACCTTGATACGGCTAATGCCCAAATCAAGCTCGTCATGGAACACGAAAACCGAACGTGGATCGACTTTGTAGAATTTTATACATTCGGCAACTGGCAACCCTGATTTATTCATAAAACTCTGGGGTTTTAGCAAGATCACCTTTTCCGTGCCAATACGACCTTCGGACATCAATGACAGATGTTTCTTTTTCCAGGGTGAAAAACCATGCTGGTCAGCTATCCTGTCAACAGCCATGAAACCCGCATTATGCCTCTGAAAAGCATATTCGGGTCCGGGATTACCAAGGCCTACAAATACCAGCATGGTCTCTACATTCGGAT